>NZ_JBIVMX010000123.1:0-5453 GCF_044753305.1 Pseudomonas sp. NPDC088429
TAGTTCTCGGACTCCCAGGTGTTGTACCAGGAAGTTTCAATGGCGTGCGGCTGGTAGGTCTTATCCATGCGCGGCGGGACCCTATTGGCATTAATTCAGGAAAAGCCGACGAGTATAGCGGGGCATGGGGCCGAGGGCGAGCGGGGGGAGAGGGGGGGTAGGCACTAATGTTGGAGTGGGCCTTTGTGGCGAGGGGATTTATCCCCGTTCGGCTGCGAAGCAGTCGTCATTCCCGTAAATATGCGTTGAGCATCAAATGCTGGGGCCGCTGCGCAGCCCAACGGGGATAAATCCCCTCGCCACAGGAGGCGCGGGGGGCTTTATTCGTATTGGCTGAGCAGCCTTTCCATCCGCGCATCAAGGCGCCGTTTGATTTCGGTTTCGATGTGCGGCGCGAAGTCGTCGATCACGTCTTGCATGATCAATTGCGCGGCGGCGCGCAGTTCGCTGTCGAGGTGGAGCAGGGCGTCCGGGCCTTTATTCACCGGTTTCGCAGGTTGCGCGGCCGGCGCCGGCGTTGGCGCAGGTTGCGGTTCGACGGCTGCCTGCTCTTGGCCGACCGCCTCGAACAACATCGGAATCTGTTCCTGTTCACCTTCATCGACCGTATCGGTCAACAGCGGTGGTTGCAGGTTGTCGTCGCCGAGCAACTGACGGATCGATTCGAGATCGTCGAGCAGGTGTGTCGGCTTTTGCTGCGGTTTCGGAGTGTCCATTGGAATGCTCAGAGTCGCTGTAAACGGTGATCTTGCAGAGGATAGCCCTGTTCGCGGTAGAAGCGAAAACTCTCCCGCGCCGCGGCACGAATCGTCGGGTCTTCGACCACCACTTCCGCCACCCGGGCGAACTTGTTGGCGAAGGCCGGGACTTTCAGGTCGAGGTTGACCAGCAAATCCTGATGCTGACCGCAGTCATCACCCACACCCAGCACGATCAAACCGTCCGGTTCGCTGTCGGCAGGGCCATGCGGCACGAAGCTTTCGCCCTTGAACGCCCACAGGAGCGCATCGAGATCGTCACGCTGGGCGGCATCGCTGCAATGCAGATAGATGCGGTGACCCATGCGCCAGGCTTTCTCGGTGAGCTTGCAAGCGAAGTCCAGGCGAGCCGAAGGGTCGGCGCTGGGCAGAATGTAAAAATCGACTTTGGTCATTGCGGTTCCAGAGCGGCAAGCGACGTCACCGGAGAGTGACGCCGCCGCCCATCAGCGGGTTCAGGCTTTGGCGCGATCCAGCAGGTACTGGGTCAGCAATGGCACCGGACGGCCAGTGGCGCCCTTGTCCTTGCCGCCACTGGTCCATGCGGTGCCCGCGATGTCCAGGTGCGCCCAGTTGAGGTTCTTGGTGAAGCGCGACAGGAAGCACGCGGCGGTGATGGTGCCGGCTTTCGGGCCGCCAATGTTGGCGATGTCGGCGAACGGGCTGTCCAGTTGCTCTTGATACTCATCGAACAGCGGCAGCTGCCAGGCGCGGTCGTCAGCAGCCTGGCCGGCGCTGAGCAGTTGGCCGATCAGTTCGTCGTTGTTGCCCAGCAGACCCGAAGTGTGCGCCCCCAGCGCGACGACGCAAGCGCCGGTCAGGGTGGCGATGTCGATCACCGCTTGTGGCTTGAAGCGCTCGGAGTAGGTCAGCGCGTCGCACAGCACCAGACGGCCTTCGGCGTCGGTGTTGAGGATTTCCACGGTCTGGCCGCTCATGGTGGTGACGATGTCGCCTGGACGGGTCGCGTTGCCGCTCGGCATGTTTTCCGCGCAAGCGAGGATGCACACCAGGTTGATCGGCAGTTTCAGCTCAAGCACGGCGCGCAGGGTACCGAACACCGAGGCAGCGCCGCCCATGTCGTACTTCATTTCGTCCATGCCGGCGCCCGGCTTCAGGCTGATGCCGCCGGTGTCGAAGGTGATGCCTTTGCCGACCAGTGCGTACGGCTTCTCGGATTTCTTGCCGCCGTTGTATTGCATGACGATCAGACGTGGCGGTTGCTCGCTGCCTTGGCCGACGGCGTAGAAAGAACCCATGCCCAAAGATTTGATCTTCTTCTCGTCGAGGACTTCGACTTTCAGATCCTTGAATTCTTTGCCCAGGTTTTTGGCTTGTTCGCCAAGGAAGGTCGGGTGGCAGATGTTCGGTGGCAGGTTGCCCAGATCACGAGTGAAGGCCATACCGTTGGCGATCGCGGTGGCGTGATTCACGGCGCGCTGCACTTCAGCCTGGGCAGCCTTGATGGTCAGCAGGGTGATTTTTTTCAGTACGCGCGGTTCGGCTTTCTGGCTCTTGAACTGGTCGAAAGTGTATTCGCCGTCCACCAGGGTTTCCGCCAGCAGTCGGGTTTTGCCGTAGCTGTCGCGGTTTTTAACAATAACTTCATCCAGCGCCAGCACGGCGTCGCTGCCGTTCAGGCCTTTCAGAGTATTGAGGATACCGGCAACGATTTTGCGGAACGGACGGTCGCCCAGTTCTTCATCCTTGCCCACGCCGACCAGCAGCACGCGCTCGGCTTTGAGGTTAGGCAGGCTGTGCAGCAGCAGGCTTTGACCGACTTTGCCGGCCAGATCGCCACGCTTGAGGACGGCGCTGATCGCGCCACCGCTCAGTTCGTCGACCTGTTTGGCGGCGGCGCCGAGTTTGCGGCCTTCGCCGACGGCAACCACCAGGGTGGCGGTTTTCAACGTTTCTGGGCTAACGCTTTTTACAACCAGTTCCATGTCCGGATCCCTGAATGAATGGTCAACACGCAGGCGTTCGACGGTGTCCGCAGTCGCCTGCTTATAAATAGAAGAGGCGCAGGCCAAAGCCTGCGACAAGGGCCGCAGTTTGAACCTCGCTCCCCGCGCCTGACAACCCTCGGTTGTACGATCTGCAACGGATTACAGACATGGATGAGTGTGCGCAGTGACAGGCGCCCCCAATCACAGGATAATGCCGCATCTTTTTCCGACGGCTCTGCGTTGCGGGCCGGTCGGTGTGTTTGCTTGTTTGGCCGCCTTAGCCTGACAACCCTGGAGTGTCTGGTTTGATCGTCTTCCGTTATCTGTCCCGCGAAGTCCTGCTGACCCTCAGCGCCGTGAGTGCCGTGCTGCTGGTCATCATCATGAGCGGTCGCTTCATCAAATATCTGGCTCAGGCCGCTGCCGGCCAGCTCGATCCGGGCTCGTTGTTCCTGATCATGGGCTTTCGTCTGCCGGGGTTCTTGCAACTGATTCTGCCGCTGGGCCTGTTCCTCGGGATCCTGCTGGCCTACGGTCGCCTGTACCTCGAAAGCGAAATGACCGTGCTCTCGGCCACCGGCATGAGCCAGCAGAAGCTGTTTCGCATGACCCTGTTTCCGGCGACCCTGGTGGCGTTGGTGGTGGCATGGCTGAGCCTGGGCTTGGCCCCGCAAGGCGCCAACCAGTTTCAGTTGCTGCTGAACAAGCAGGACGCGCTGACCGAATTCGACACCCTCGAACCGGGTCGCTTCCAGGCGCTGCGCGACGGTACGCGGGTGACGTACACCGAAACCCTGACCGACGACCGGATCAATCTGGGCGGCGTGTTCATTTCGCAGAAAAACCTCGGTGCCGACAAAAAGGATCGCGGGATTTCCATTCTGGTGGCCGAGTCAGGTCTCCAAGAGAGCCGCAAGGACGGCACCCGCTACCTGATCCTCAAAAACGGTTACCGCTATGACGGCAGCCCGGGTCAGGCGGATTATCGTGCGGTGCATTACGAGACCTACGGTGTGCAGCTGCCCAAGCCTGAAGTCAGTGAAGAAGTCACCGACCGTGACGCCATGCCGACCTCAGCCTTGCTTGGAAGTGATGACATCCGCTCCAAAACCGAACTGCAATGGCGTCTTTCCCTGCCGCTGCTGGTGTTTATCGTGACCCTGATGGCGGTGCCGCTGTCGCGGGTCAATCCGCGTCAAGGGCGTTTCCTCAAGCTGCTGCCGGCGATTCTTCTTTATATGGCTTACCTGACCATCCTGATTGCCGCCCGTGGCGCCCTCGAAAAAGGCAAGATCCCGCCGACCCTCGGGTTGTGGTGGGTGCACGCGATCTTCCTGTTTATCGGTCTCGGCCTGCTTTATTGGGAGCCTTTGCGCCTGAAGATGGCCAGCCGTCGCAGCGCTGCGCTGGAGGTGGCTCGTGGTTAAACTCGACCGCTACATCGGCAGCAGCGTGTTCATGGCGATCATCGCCGTGCTGGCGATCATTCTGAGTCTGGCGACCTTGTTCGCTTTTATCGATGAAATGAGCGACGTCAGCGACACCTACACGCTGATGGATGTGCTGAGCTTCGTGATGCTCACCGCGCCGCGCCGTCTCTACGAAATGCTGCCGATGGCCGCGCTGATTGGCTGTCTGATCGGTCTCGGCAGTCTGGCCAGCAGCAGCGAACTGACCGTGATGCGCGCCGCTGGCGTCTCAATCGGACGCATCGTCTGGGCAGTGATGAAACCGATGCTGGTGCTGATGCTGGCCGGTTTGTTAATCGGCGAATACGTCGCGCCGGCCACCGAAAGCATGGCTCAGGCCAATCGCTCGCTGGCCCAGGGCAGCGGCGATGCGCAAAGTGCCAAGCACGGTATGTGGCACCGTCAGGGTGAAGAGTTCATCCACATCAACGCCGTTCAACCCAACGGTTTGCTGTACGGCGTGACCCGTTATCACTTCGACAAAGAGCGTCATCTGCTGAGTTCGAGCTTCGCCAAAAAAGCCGAATTCGACAAAGATCACTGGCAGCTTAGCGATGTCACCACCACGGTTTTCCATGAGCGCAGAACCGAAGTGGTCAATGTGCCGGCCGAGCGCTGGGACGTGTCCCTTAGCCCGCAGTTGCTCAGCACGGTGGTGATGGCGCCGGAATCGCTGTCGATCAGCGGTCTGTGGGGTTACATCCACTATCTGTCTGAACAAGGCCTGAGCAACGGCCGTTATTGGCTGGCGTTTTGGGTCAAGGTGTTGCAGCCGCTGGTGACTGCTGCGTTGGTGTTGATGGCGATCTCGTTCATCTTCGGCCCGCTGCGTTCGGTGACCCTCGGTCAGCGTGTGTTCACCGGTGTGCTGGTCGGCTTCACCTTCCGCATTGTCCAGGATTTGCTCGGCCCTTCGAGCCTGGTGTTCGGTTTCTCGCCGCTGTTTGCGGTGCTGGTGCCGGCCGGCGTGTGTGCGCTGCTCGGTGTCTGGCTGCTGAGACGGGCCGGTTGATGCCGCCGGTTTTGCCAGTGTTTTAACCTCGAAAACGCCTCGGTCGACAGACCGGGGCGTTTTTGCATGCAATCCGGGTGACAGGTGAACGTGACGCTTGCGCCGTGTATCAGGTACAATTCCCGGCTATTTTTCGGCGGGCTATGCCTGCAGCCTTTTTGAGTGTTGATCACTGTGTTCGGCGTGTCATATAAGCAATTTCTGGTGCGTCGCCCAGGGTGGGGGGGGCGGGGGGGGGGGGGGCGGGCGGGGCATCGGGGGGGGC
>NZ_JBIVMX010000124.1:0-531 GCF_044753305.1 Pseudomonas sp. NPDC088429
GCTGCTTCCGGGGTGTCTACTGCGTAACCAGTGGAAACTGGCAGGCCGTATTCAGCGAACAGCTGCTTACCCTGATACTCGTGAAGATTCATGCTTTTTACCGTCTTCGTTAGGTACTGCGCATTCGGCGCTGCGCTCATATGAGTGCCGCGCCACCTGTGACTGCTGCTTGCGTAGCCTTTCCGGATACCCGGTGCAACTACGCAAGACTGCGTCCAGCGGACATTCCGCGGTGAGACTTGCTCGCAAGGCTCACGACGGGCCGTTACCGCCGTGGTTTCTTATTGTCTGTTAACGCTTTTTGCGGTTGGCAATGTGGATGGCGCCGCCATTCACCGCCAAAGCAGCTTCGTGCAAGGCTTCAGACAGGGTCGGATGGGAGAAAACCATCATGCCCAGATCTTCAGCGCTGGTGCCGAATTCCATACCGATCGCGCCCTGCTGAACCAGTTCTGCAGCGCTCGGGACAATAACGTTATAGCACAATTCTGTTTTAGTGTTTGTTTGTGAGATGTCGTTTTCGTTATCATT
>NZ_JBIVMX010000124.1:541-2056 GCF_044753305.1 Pseudomonas sp. NPDC088429
ATCACGTGCACGCCCAAGACGCGGTCCGTCGTGGCATCAGCGATGACCTTGACGAAACCACCGGTATCGTTGGCGGCCATGGCACGGCCGGAAGCGGCGAACGGGAAGGTGCCGACGTTAACTTCAACGCCTTCAGCTTTCAAGGCCTGCTCGGTTTTACCCACCCACGCGATTTCCGGGTGAGTATAAATAACCGAAGGGATCAGGTCATAGTTCATCTGGGCTTTGTGGCCCTTGATGCGCTCGACAACCATGATGCCTTCTTCCGATGCCTTGTGCGCCAGCATCATGCCGCGCACCACGTCACCGATGGCGAAAACGCCCGGTACGGTGGTCGCGCAGTGATCGTCAACGTGCACGAAACCGCGCTCGTCGAGGGTCACGCCGCTGTCGGAAGCCAGCAGATCAGTGGTCACCGGACGGCGACCAACGGCTACGATCAGCTTGTCGAAAGTAATGGTCTGTTCGCCGTTGGCATCGGTGTAGTTCACAACGACTTCGTCGCCATTCACTTTCGAGCCGGTCACGCGAGCGCCCAGTTTGATGTCCAGACCTTGTTTGGTCAGGGTTTTCAGCGCTTCCTTGGAAACAGCGGTGTCCGCTGCCATCAGGAAGGTGTCCAGTGCTTCGAGGACAACCACTTCCGAACCCAGACGCGACCAGACCGAACCCAGTTCCAGACCGATCACGCCAGCGCCGATCACGCCCAGACGCTTAGGTACGGTTTGGAATTCCAGAGCGCCAGTCGAATCGACGATGACGTTCTGATCAACCGGAGCCGGTGGAATGTCGATTGGACGCGAGCCTGGAGCCAGGATCACGTTTTCAGCTTCGATGACTTCAACCGAGCCGTCTGGCTTGGTGACTTCGACTTTCTTGCCCGCCAGCAGTTTGCCGTGGCCCTGGATCGAAGTAACGCCGTTCGCCTTGAACAGAGTGGCAACGCCGCCGGTCAGGTTCTTGACGATGCCAGCCTTGCGGCCAACCATCGCAGCGACGTCCATTTTGACTTCGCCGGTCGAGATACCGTGAACGTTGAAGCTTTCTTTCGCTTCCTTGTATTTCCAGGAGCTGTCGAGCAGCGCCTTGGAAGGAATGCAGCCTACGTTCAGGCAGGTGCCGCCCAGGGCTTGCTTGCCTTCAGCGTCGGTGTACTTCTCGATGCAGGCAGTGGTCAGACCCAGCTGCGCCGCCTTGATGGCAGCCACGTAGCCACCAGGGCCAGCACCGATCACTACTACGTCAAATTTCTGCGACATTCAAAAAATCCTCTTTAGCAATAAAGCTACAAGCCGCAAGCGAAAAGCTCCAAGCCCACCCCGCTCGCTTTGAGCTTGTGGCTTGAAACTTGAAGCTTGCCGCTGTTTTTTAGATATCCAGCAACAGACGCGCCGGATCTTCCAGCAGGTTCTTGATGGTCACCAGGAAGGTCACAGCTTCTTTGCCATCGATCAGACGGTGATCGTAGGACAGCGCCAGGTACATCATCGGACGGATAACGACCTGACCGTTGAT
>NZ_JBIVMX010000124.1:2066-5079 GCF_044753305.1 Pseudomonas sp. NPDC088429
ATCAACGAACCGAAGGTACCACCGTTGGTGATGGTGAAGGTACCACCGGTCATCTCGTCCATCGACAGTTTGCCGTCACGGGCTTTTTTGCCGAATGTTGCGATGCCGCCTTCGATTTCAGCCAGGCTCATCAGTTCGGCGTTACGCAGAACCGGAACAACCAGACCGCGGTCGCTGGAAACGGCAACGCCGATGTCAGCGTAGCCGTGGTAAACGATGTCAGCGCCGTCGATCGATGCGTTAACAGCCGGGAAGCGTTTCAGTGCTTCGGTAGCCGCTTTCACGAAGAACGACATGAAGCCCAGGCGTACGCCGTTGTGGGACTTCTCGAACAGATCCTTGTACTTCGAACGCAGAGCCATGACTTCAGTCATGTCGACTTCGTTGAAAGTGGTCAGCATCGCCATGTTCGACTGAGCTTCAACCAGACGCTTGGCCACGGTGGCGCGAACGCGGGTCATCGGTACACGCTTCTCGATGCGGTCGCCAGCGGCGAACACAGGAGCGGCGGCCGAAGGAGCAGCAGCCTTGGCAGGCGCGGCAGCTGGAGCGGCTTTCTTGGCAGCAACAGCAGCGACTACGTCTTCCTTGGTCACACGACCGCCTTTGCCGGTGCCGGCAACGGAGGCGATGTTGATGCCGTTTTCTTCAGCCAGCTTGCGCGCAGCCGGTGCAGCAACAGGATCGTCTTCGCCTTCGGCAGCAGCCGGTGCAGCGGCAGCAGCGGCCGGAGCAGCAGCGGCGGCTGGAGCAGCGGCAGCAGCGCCGCCCGCTTCGATGGAGCCCAGCACTTCGTCGGACAGAACGGTGTCGCCTTCGTTCTTGACGATTGCGCCCAGCACGCCGTCGGCGGTAGCCAGAACTTCCAGTACGACTTTGTCAGTCTCGATGTCGACGATCAGGTCGTCACGCTTGACGGCGTCGCCCGGTTGTTTGTGCCAGGTGGCAACGGTGCCATCGGCAACCGATTCCGGGAAAGTGGGGGCTTTGATCTCGATAGCCATTATCTGTAGTTCCTTAAATTCGGTTTCAGGTGCGCGAAGGCATTAAATGGTAAACGCGGCTTGCAGGAGTTTTTCCTGCTGCTCGGCGTGCATCGATGCGTAACCACAAGCTGGGGCAGCAGAAGCCTCACGGCCCGCGTACTCAAGTACGAGAGACTTGTCGAGGTTACCGATGCTGCGACGCAAGTGGTGCTGGCTGCAGTACCAGGCGCCCTGGTTCATCGGCTCTTCCTGACACCAAACGGCATTTTTGACGTTGGTGTACGGAGCCAGGACTTCTTTCAAGTCGTCCTCAGGGAATGGATACAGCTGCTCGATACGCACGATGGCGATATCTTCACGGCCTTCGGCACGGCGTTTTTCCAGCAGGTCGTAGTAGACCTTGCCGCTACACAGAACAACACGCTCGACCTTTTTCGGGTCCAGAGTATCGATTTCCGGGATCACGGTCTGGAACGAACCTTCGGCCAGATCTTCCAGAGTCGAGATGGCCAGCTTGTGGCGCAGCAGCGACTTCGGCGTCAGCACGATCAACGGTTTGCGCAGCGGACGAATCACCTGACGACGCAGCAAGTGGTAGATCTGTGCTGGCGTGGTCGGTACAGCTACCTGAATGTTGTGCTCGGCGCACAGTTGCAGGTAACGCTCAAGACGTGCCGAGCTGTGCTCAGGGCCCTGACCTTCGTAACCGTGTGGCAGCAACATGGTCAGACCGCAGAGACGACCCCACTTGTGCTCGCCGCTGGTGATGAACTGGTCGATAACAACCTGCGCACCGTTGGCGAAGTCACCGAACTGGGCTTCCCAGATCACCAGCGCGTCTGGCGTGGTGGTCGAGTAACCGTATTCGAATGCCAGTACCGCTTCTTCCGACAGGAACGAGTCGTACAGGTCAAAGCGTGGCTGACCGTCGTACAAGTGCGCCAGCGGAATGTAGGTGCCCGCGTCTTTCTGGTTGTGCAACACAGCGTGACGGTGCGAGAACGTACCGCGGCCGATGTCCTGACCAGTCATGCGAATCGGGTGACCTTCGAACGCCAGGGTCGCGTACGCCATGGTTTCGGCGTAACCCCAGTTGATCGGCAGGCCGCCGGCTTGCATTTTCTGACGGTCTTCGTAGATCTTCGCGACCTGACGCTGCACCACGAAACCGTCCGGAATTTCCAGCAGCTTGGCGGACAGTTCTTGCAGGGTTTTCAGATCGAAACGCGTGTCGTGACGCGCAGTCCAGGCGTGGCCCAGATACGGACGCCAGTCCACGAACAACTCTTTGTTCGGTTCTTTGACCAGCGATTTCACGACGTGCAGACCGTTGTCCAGCGCGTTGCGGTATTCGTCGACTTTCGCCTGAACACGCTCTGCGTCGAGCACACCGCCCTGGGTCAGACGATCAGCGTACAGCTCACGAGTGGTGCGCTGTTTGGTGATCTGCTGATACATCAGAGGCTGGGTGCCGCTTGGCTCGTCAGCTTCGTTGTGGCCGCGACGACGGTAGCAGACCAGGTCGATCACCACGTCACGCTTGAACTGCATGCGGTAATCGATGGCGAGCTGGGTCACGAACAACACGGCTTCCGGATCATCACCATTCACCTGGAGGATCGGCGCCTGGATCATCTTGGCAACGTCGGTGGCGTACTCGGTGGAACGCGAGTCCAGCGGGTTGCTGATGGTGAAACCAACCTGGTTGTTGATCACGATGTGCACGGTACCGCCGGTTTTGAAACCGCGGGTCTGCGACATCTGGAAGGTTTCCATGACCACGCCCTGACCTGCGAATGCAGCGTCACCGTGGATGGAGATCGGCAGAACCTTCTCACCGGTCGGGTCGTTACGACGATCCTGACGGGCGCGAACCGAACCTTCTACCACCGGGGAAACGATTTCCAGGTGGGACGGGTTGAACGCCATGGCCAGGTGAACTTCACCGCCGGCGGTCATCACGTTGGACGAGAAGCCCTGGTGATACTAAACGTCACCGGAACCCAGCACGACCTTCTTCTTGCCTT
>NZ_JBIVMX010000125.1:0-4883 GCF_044753305.1 Pseudomonas sp. NPDC088429
CGGTGACGTACGTAAAGCCAAGCTGTACTACCTACGCGACCTGTCGGGTAAAGCAGCTCGCATCAAGGAAAAACTGGCTTAAGTCCAGCTTCCGATGCAGAAAAAAGCAGCCTACGGGCTGCTTTTTTGTTGCCCGAATTTCACCGATCCCCTGTAGGAGCTGCCGAAGGCTGCGATCTTTTGATCCTGCTTGTACTCGGAAGCCAGATATCGAGTCTATTTCATGACCCCCCGCGACCAGGAAATCGAACGCCGCACCGAACTCTCGGTGACCCGCGTCACCAAAGCCGTCTTCCCGCCGACCACCAACCACCACAACACTCTGTTCGGCGGCACGGCGCTGGCGTGGATGGACGAAGTCTCGTTCATCACCGCCACACGCTTCTGCCGCTTGCCGCTGGTGACCGTGTCCACCGACCGCATCGACTTCAACCACGCGATCCCGGCGGGCTCGATCGTTGAGTTAGTGGGCAAGGTGATCAAGGTCGGCAACACCAGCCTCAAGGTTGAGGTGGAAGTGTTTGTTGAAAGCATGAGCTGTGATGGTCGTGAGAAAGCGATTCATGGACAGTTCAGCTTTGTCGCGATTGATGACGATAAGCGGCCGGTGCCGGTGCTGCCGGGTTTTGCTGCATGATCTGATACCGCGTCGCGGCCATCGCGAGCAGGCTCACTCCTACATTTGGAATGCGTTCCCTTGTAGGAGTGAGCCTGCTCGCGATTCGATTTAAGAGGCGACGCTGCTCTCAGGCTGAATCAACGCCAACAACGTCCACCCCGACCCCGGCTTCACGACAGTCTCCGGCGTCACCACATGCACCCAGCCGCTGTCATCGCGCATAAACAGCAACGTCGCGCGATTACCATGCAGCGCTCGGTAATCATCCCAACTGAAGCCATCCGTCAACGTCGTGCTGTACAACTCCGCCCCCTGGCCGATCTGACTGGCCAGCTTCGCGTAGGTAAACGCTTCGCTGCCCAACTGATTGCCACGATGCTCAAGACTCGCCCGGTGCTTGTCACTGCGACGGCTTTCCTGACCACTCGCCAAGCCAAACAAGCGCTGATGCCCGAAGTCATGACGGAAACGCATCGCCGCCAAGGTATTCAGCTCACCCGACGGCGACAGCGCCAGCAAATGCCCCAGCCCGACCAGATCCAGATGCGCATCGGCATGTTGCGAGGCCGGGTTGCCGAAGTACGTCGGCAAACCTTCCATGCGCGCCGCACGAATGTTTTCCCAGCTTGAATCGGTCAGCAATACCCGGCTGCCCAATTGCTGCAGCGACTTGGCCAGCTCGCGTGCCGGGCCATTGGCACCGACGATCAGGAAGCCGCTCGGCGCCGGTTCGGCCACCTTAAGCAAACGTGCCAACGGGCGCGCCGTCGCGCTTTGCAGCACTACCGTGCCGATGATCACCGCGAACGTCAGCGGCACCAGCAGCAGCGCCCCTTCATGCCCGGCCTCGTGCAGACGAATCGCAAAAATCGCCGACACTGCCGCCGCGACAATCCCGCGCGGCGCGATCCAGCACAGCAGCGCACGCTCGCGCCAGCTCAGGCTCGAACCGGCCGTACTGAGCAGCACGTTCAGCGGTCGGGCGATGAACTGAATCACCACCAACAGAATCAGTACCAACGGCCCAAGGCCCATCAACGCGTACAAATCCAGACGCGCCGCGAGCAAAATGAACAACCCGGAAATCAGCAGCACGCTGAGGTTTTCCTTGAAGTGCAGAATGTGCCGCACGTCCACGCCTTTCATATTCGCCAGCCACATGCCCATCAGCGTCACCGCCAGCAGACCGGACTCGTGCATCACCTCGTTGGAGGCAATGAAAATCCCCAGCACCGCCGCCAGCGACGCGAGGTTATGCAGGTACTCCGGCAGCCATTGCCGGCGGATCACTGTCCCCAGCAGCCAGCCACCGACAACGCCGAACACCGCGCCACACAGAATCACCCCGCCAAACGTAAACAGACTCTGCTTGAGCCCATGACCTTCAGCACTGGCAATAATGAAGCTATAAACCACAACGGCGAGGAGGGCGCCGATCGGGTCGATGACGATGCCTTCCCAGCGCAGAATGTTGGCGATGGAAGATTTCGGCCGCACTACGCGCAGCATCGGCACAATCACCGTCGGGCCGGTGACCAGCGTCAGGCTGCCGAAGAGGATGGCCAGCATCCAGTCGAAACCAAGCAGATAGTGCGTGGCGACGGCGATGACGACCCAGGTCGACAGCGCACCGATGGTCACCAGACGATGCACGACGCTGCCGATTTCTTTCCATTCCGACAGGTGCAGCGTCAGGCTGCCCTCGAACAGAATCAGCGCCACCGCCAGCGATACCAGCGGCATCAGCAGAGGGCCGAACATTTCCTGTGGATCGAGCAGGCCCAATACCGGCCCGACCAAAATCCCCGTTACCAGCAGAAACAGAATCGCCGGCAGCTTCAGGCGCCATGCCAGCCATTGGCAACCCAATGCGGCGACACCGATGCCACCGAATGCCAATAGGATTTGCTGCTCGTTCATTGAAGCTCCCTGTTCCTTGAAATGGCGCGCTGTGAAAGACTAGCGCGCATTATTACTGTTCATTTTCTATTTGCGTACAGCGCTTTTGCGTGTGCGTGCAGAGTGCCCATGGCTGCCATTGACCACCCGCTGATTGATCAATTCCTCGACGCTTTATGGCTGGAGAAAGGCCTGTCCGACAACACCCGTGACGCCTATCGCAGTGACCTGGCGTTGTTCAACGGCTGGGTGCAGGAGAAAAACCTGGAGCTGATCAATGCCGGTCGCGAATTGATCCTCGATCATCTGGCCTGGCGCCTTGAGCAAAACTACAAACCGCGCTCGACGGCGAGATTTCTCTCCGGCGTGCGTGGCTTCTATCGCTACTTGCTGCGCGAGAAGATGATTTCCGTCGACCCGACGTTACGTGTCGAAATGCCGCAGCTGGGTCGGCCGTTGCCCAAGTCGTTGTCGGAAGCTGACGTGGAAGCGCTGCTGAAGGCGCCGGATCTCAGCGAAGCCATCGGTCAGCGTGATCGCGCCATGCTTGAAGTGTTGTATGCCTGCGGCCTGCGGGTGACCGAATTGATCAGCCTCACGCTGGAACAGGTCAACTTGCGTCAGGGTGTGTTGCGGGTGATGGGCAAGGGCAGTAAGGAGCGGCTGGTGCCGATGGGCGAGGAAGCGATTGTCTGGGTCGAGCGCTACATGCGCGATGGGCGCGGTGAACTGCTCGGCGGGCGGCCCAGCGATGTGCTGTTCCCCAGTCAGCGCGGCGAGCAGATGACCCGGCAGACGTTCTGGCACCGCATCAAGCATCAGGCCAAGGTCGCGGGGATTGGCAAGTCGTTGTCGCCGCATACGTTGCGCCATGCGTTCGCCACGCACCTGCTCAACCATGGCGCGGATTTGCGCGTGGTGCAGATGCTGCTGGGCCACAGCGACCTCTCCACCACACAAATCTACACCCACGTCGCCCGCGCCCGTCTGCAAGAGCTGCACGCCAAACACCACCCGCGCGGCTAACACATCCGCTAATCTTGGAACACTTACCTGTGGCGAGGGGATTTATCCCCGTTCGGCTGCGCAGCAGTCGCAAATCCGGCTGGCTCGGTTTTGACTGAAAGATCGCGGTGGATGGTTTCAGGGCTGCTTCGCAACCCAGCGGGGATAAATCCCCTCGCCACAATAATGTGTGTCAGCCACATGTGGGTGTGTGTCAGTTGTCCAAGCATGAAGGTGCGTCAGTTACACCTGGATGAGTGGCGACAGGCGCATTCGGCCACCGTGGCCTTATGTGTTAGGCTTTGCCGGTTTGCACGATGGACGGTTATGACCCGGTGTTCCGGCACGGGCGTTCTGATCGTTCCATTTGTCCGCCTTCAGGAGTTCTCATGCGTCTGACCCAGATTTTCGCCGCCGCAGCCATTGCGTTGGTCAGCACCTTTGCCGTCGCCGATGACGCGGCCGACAAAGCGATTCGTCAAAGCCTGGAAAAACTCGAACTCGAGGTTCCGGTAGAAAGCATCAGTGCCAGCCCGTTGCCAGGCATGTACGAAGTCAAACTCAAAGGCAGCCGCGTGCTCTACGCCAGCGCCGATGGCCAGTACATCGTTCAGGGTTACCTGTTCCAGCTCAAGGACGGCAAACCAGTCAACCTGACCGAGAAAACTGAGCGCCTGGGCGTCTCCAAACTGGTCAACGCCATTCCGGTTGCCGAAACCGTGGTCTACCCGGCCATCGGCGAAACCAAATCGCACATCACCGTGTTCACCGACACCACCTGCCCGTACTGCCACAAGCTGCACGCCGAAGTGCCTGAGCTGAACAAGCGCGGCATCGAAGTGCGCTATGTTGCGTTCCCGCGTCAGGGCCTCGGTTCGCCGGGTGACGAGCAACTGCAAGCCGTGTGGTGCTCGAAAGACAAGAAAGCCGCCATGGACAAAATGGTTGATGGCAAGGAAATCAAGGCCGCCAAGTGCGAGAACCCGGTTTCCAAACAGTTCGCTCTGGGTCAGTCGATTGGCGTGAACGGTACACCGGCCATCGTTTTGGCCGACGGACAAGTCATTCCGGGCTACCAGCCTGCGCCACAAGTCGCCAAACTGGCGCTGGGCGCGAAGTAATTCGCATCGTCACGGTCAGCCGCTGACGATCATGGTCCGGCAGCAACATTGCCGGGCCATCAATAGAGAGCCGCGAGCACGCGGTTGTTTTCCGGCCGACCCAGCGTCGGCCGTTTTATGGGGAGTTCACAGTGAATCCGGTCAAAGTAGGCATCTGTGGGTTAGGCACCGTCGGTGGCGGTACCTTCAACGTACTTCAGCGCAACGCCGAGGAAATTGCTCGTCGTGCCGGGCGTGGA
>NZ_JBIVMX010000126.1:0-4718 GCF_044753305.1 Pseudomonas sp. NPDC088429
CCACAGTCTGTACTGGGCTAACAGTCAGAAGCTGGCTTTTGGTCCCACCCACCCCTTCGAGTCCTACCATACAAGCGGGCTTGCTCGCGAAGGCGGTGTGTCAGCCAATAATTCTTTAACTGACACACCGCCTTCGCGAGCAAGCCCGCTCCCACAATGGATGTTCATCGCCTACAAAAATCAAACTTGTCCGCCCGCGCCGTGGTCTCTGGAAGAACCCCTCCAGAGCGCGCGCAGCCGGCATGGCGAAATCTCTCGACCTCGCAAAAATCTGGTTCAGCGCCCGCAACTGGAAGCCCTTCGCCTTTCAGAAACAGGTGTGGGCGGCTGTCAAAAACGGCGAATCCGGTCTGCTCCACGCCAGCACCGGCGCCGGTAAAACCTATGCAGTATGGTTCGCCGCCCTCAATCGATTCGCCAAAACCCTTCCCGTCGATGCGCCACCACGCAAACGCAAACAACCTGCCGAACCACTGACCGTGTTGTGGATTACGCCGATGCGGGCACTTGCCGCCGACACCGCGCGCGCCCTGCAAACACCCGTCGATGACCTGCAAATCCCGTGGAGCATCGGCCTGCGCACCGGTGACACCAGCAGCAGCGAACGTGCGCGGCAGGGTCGACGTTTGCCAACCACGCTGATCACCACGCCGGAAAGCCTGACCCTGCTACTGGCCCGTGCCGACGCACAGACTGCGCTCGCTTCGCTAAAGATGATCGTCGTCGATGAATGGCACGAATTACTTGGCAACAAACGCGGCGTGCAACTGCAATTGGCGCTCGCTCGTTTGCGCCGCTGGCAGCCTGATCTGATCGTCTGGGGGGTGTCCGCCACGCTCGGTAATCAATCCCACGCCGAACACGTGCTGATCCCACAGAGCGGCGGCGTGAGTATTCAGGGACAAAGCGAAAAAACGTTGAAGGTCGACACCCTGATCCCTCCGTCCATTGAGCGTTTTCCGTGGGCCGGGCACATCGGTCTGAAGATGCTCCCGCAAGTCGTCGCCGAACTCGATGCCTGCGCCAGTACGCTGGTGTTCACCAACACCCGGGCGCAATCGGAAATCTGGTATCAGGCATTACTGGAAGCGCGGCCGGACTGGGCCGGGTTGATTGCGTTGCATCACAGTTCACTGTCTCGCGACACCCGTGACTGGGTCGAAAAAGCCTTGAAGGATGGTTTGTTGAAAGCGGTGGTCTGTACGTCGAGTCTGGATCTCGGTGTGGATTTTTTACCGGTCGAACGCGTGCTGCAAATCGGCTCGGCCAAAGGCGTTGCGCGTTTGATGCAGCGTGCCGGACGCTCCGGTCACGCACCGGGACGCACCTCGCGGGTGACGCTGGTGCCGACCCACAGTCTTGAACTGATCGAAGCCGCTGCCGCGCGCGACGCCGTCGAACAACGGCACATCGAACCGCGCCTGTCGCCGCATCAATCGCTGGATGTGCTGGTGCAGCATCTGGTCAGCATGGCGCTGGGTGGCGGATTTTTACCGGATGAGCTGTACGAAGAAGTCCGCACGGCGTGGGCCTATCGTGATCTGACGCCTGCGGATTGGGCGTGGGCGCTGGCTTTCGTACGCCATGGCGGGATGTCTCTGACAGCCTATCCGGATTATCGCCGGGTCGAACCGGATGAGCACGGCGTGTGGCGTGTGCCCGATGCGCGATTGGCGCGGCGGCATCGCATGAGCGTCGGCACCATTGTCAGCGATGCGAGCATCAACCTGAAATTCTGGAGCAAGGGCGGCGGTGGCAAGCAGCTCGGCAGCGTCGAAGAAGGCTTTATCGCCCGACTGAAACCCGGTGATGGTTTTCTGTTTGCGGGGCGTTTGCTGGAATTGGTGCGGGTGGAAAACATGACGGCGTACGTCAAACGCAGCACCGTGAAAAAAGCGGCGGTGCCACGCTGGAATGGCGGGCGGATGCCGCTCTCCAATGAACTTGCGCAAGCGGTGGTTGCACGGTTTAGTGCGGCCGCCGAAGGTGAGTTCGTCGGCCCGGAAATGCAGGCGCTGCGCCCGCTGCTTGAGACTCAGGCACGTTGGTCAGGCTTGCCGACGGTTAATAAGCTGCTGGCGGAGGTGCTGAAATCCCGCGAAGGCTGGCACCTTTTCCTCTACCCGTTCGCCGGGCGGCAGGTGCATCTGGGGCTGGCGAGCCTGTTGGCGTGGCGCGTCAGCCAGCGCCAACCGGTGACCTTTTCCATCGCGGTGAATGATTACGGGCTGGAGCTGCTCAGTGCCACGCCGGTGGATTGGTCGCAGCACCTCAATGCCGAGCTGCTCGACCCTGCGGATCTTTTGGCTGATGTGCTCGCCAGTCTCAATGCCGGTGAATTGGCCTTGCGCCGTTTCCGGGAAATCGCCCGAATCGCCGGGCTGGTATTCGCCGGCTATCCCGGCGCGCCGAAAAGTACCCGGCAGGTGCAGGCCTCCAGCGGATTGTTTTTTCAAGTGTTCAAACAATATGACGCCGACAACCTGTTGCTGGCCCAGGCCGGGGAAGAAGTCCTACGTGAAGAACTGGATATTCGTCGGTTGGAACAGACACTGGAGCGGATCAACGGGATGAAACTCGATGTGCATCAGATCAAACGTCCTACGCCGCTCGGGTTCCCGCTGCTGGTGGAACGCATGCGCGAAAGCATGAGTTCGGAAAAACTCGCCGACCGGATCAGGCGCATGGTCGGTGATCTGGAGAAGTCTGCCGACAACGGTAAATCGTCATGAACGCGGCGTATCCCGTGCGTTTGGCCGGCGAGGAGTTGTGGTTGCTCCCGGAAAAGGCGCTCTACTGGCCAGCGCAAGAGGCGTTGTTGATCGCTGATGTGCATTTTGGCAAGGCAGCGGCCTATCGCAGCCTCGGACAACCGGTGCCGCAGGGAACGACGGCGAGCAACATTGCGGTGATCGATCGATTGTTGGCCGTGCTGCCGTGTCGGCAACTGATCTTTCTGGGGGATTTCCTGCACGGGCCGGGCTCGCATGCGGTCGGTACGCTGAATGCGCTGGCGCAATGGCGTGAGCGTCATGCGGATCTGCCGATGACGTTGATTCGCGGCAATCACGACAAACGCGCAGGGGATCCACCGGCGTCGCTGAACATTCGCGTGGTGCCGGAGCCGCTGCTCTTAGGGCCGTTTGCGCTTCAGCACGAGCCTGATCCGCACCCGGAGCGGCATGTATTGGCCGGCCACGTCCACCCGGTTTACCGGTTGTTTGGCAAAGGGCGGCAAAGTTTACGATTAGCCTGTTTCAGACTGGGCGAGCGAATCAGCCTGCTACCGGCATTCGGAGCGTTTACCGGCGGCTATCCGGTCGAAAAAGATGAGCAATGCCGAATCTTTGTCACCGGCGACAACGAAATCTGGCCCATCAACTGATCACACCCTGCCTTGTAGGAGCAGAGCTTGCTCGCGAAAGCGTTCGTCCATTTCACACAAATAAATCAGACAGATCGCTTCGCGAGCAAGCTCTGCTCCTACAAAAGGAGGTAATTAATCAGGCAACTGGCGCCGGTGGTGGCTCGTCCGGAAGCGTTGGCTCGCCCGGCTCGGTCGGTTGCTCATTGGGGGTATCTGGATCAGGCTGACCAGGAATTCCGCCGGCCATGTTGATAGGCGGGTGTGCCAACAAGGACCAGGCCAATACGCCAATCTGATTGGGCTCAAGCCTTGCCAGTTCGGCAGTGATATGCGGATCGATCTTCATAAAGCACTCCTCGGCGAAGGCCCGCATTTGCTGAAACAAAAACGGGCAGTACACCCCATAGAGTGTCTGCCCGCCAAAGAATTCCCGGCATCCGCCGGATGGACGAATCAGGTACGTGGCAGCGTTACGCCACGTTGGCCCTGATACTTGCCGCCGCGATCCTTGTAGGAAACTTCACATTCTTCATCGGATTCGAGGAAGAGCATCTGTGCCACGCCTTCGTTGGCGTAGATTTTCGCCGGCAGGTTGGTGGTGTTGGAGAATTCCAGCGTCACGTGACCTTCCCACTCAGGCTCGAGCGGCGTCACGTTAACGATGATGCCGCAGCGTGCGTAGGTGCTTTTACCCAGGCAAATGGTCAATACGTTGCGCGGAATGCGGAAGTATTCAACGGTGCTGGCCAGGGCGAAGGAGTTCGGCGGAATAATGCAGACATCACTGTGGACGTCGACGAAGCTGCCCGGATCGAAGTTTTTTGGGTCGACGATCGACGAGTTGATGTTGGTGAACACCTTGAAATGATTGGTGCAGCGCACATCGTAGCCGTAGCTCGAGACACCGTAGGAGATGACCCGGCTCTCGTCGCTGCCGCGCACCTGGCGCTCGACGAAAGGTTCGATCATGCCGTGTTCCTGCGCCATGCGGCGAATCCACTTGTCCGATTTGATGCTCATGGCGGGGTGTCCTGAATAGCGAGGTGGAAAAATTCTGTCCGGCATCTTACCGGGCGCGCCGTCCTCTTCAAAGTGCGCGCTGCAATTCTCGCCGAACACCCCATATTTACGCGCGCTGGCGACGAACTGTCACACCGCTGGTCCCTAAATCTTAGAAACCTTCGCAAGAAGCATTGGCACGTTCCGGAAAAAGGGTTAAGGTGGCGCCACTGTGCTGCTTGTGTCACTGAGAATCTCTACACGATATGTTGAATTTCGATCCAACCATCTACAAGAATTTTTCCTGCTCTTTGCACTCAGTCTCGGCCAGGGTTCTTCCTGTGTCGCAGTT
>NZ_JBIVMX010000127.1:0-4549 GCF_044753305.1 Pseudomonas sp. NPDC088429
GGATGGTGAGTGTCGCCAGCCGGTCGCTGAAAGTGGCGAACCTGGATCTGGAAACCATTACGTAAGCCCACATAGAGGCTTTCCCCGGGAACGAGTCCCGCAGCGGTGGCCCAACGGGCCAAATCGTCCTGTTCAAACCCCAACCATAGTTCACCGCAGGCCTCCCTGGCCCAACTCTGGTTGTGGCTACATAACTCTGTCACGAGCAGACTACCGCCCGGTTGCAGCAGGTCGGCCATGTGCTTGAGCGCATCGGCCGGCGCGGCGAAATGGTGCAAGACCATATTCAGTACAACGCAATCGGCTTGAAGGCTTGTGCCGTTCAATGCATCGGCCAATTGCAGGCTGACGTTAGCCAGCTGTTCACGTTCGCATACCTGACGCGCCAGTTCGAGCATCGCCGGGCTGTTGTCCAGCGCGGTTACAGTGCCGAAGCGACGCGCCAGTTCCGGCAGAAAAGCACCATCGCCGGGGCCGACTTCAATGGCCGTGGCCGCACCATTGAAGTTCAGTTTGTCGAGCAGGGCCAGCACGCTGTCGCGGTACTGCGGCAGGCCGGCGATCAAGTCTTGCTGGGCGCGAAATTTCTCCGCGACCCGAGCGAAAAAGTCCTGACTGGCTGCGGCGCGTTGGCCGTGAACCTGCTCGATGCGCGCTTGCACGTCGTCAGGCAGATCGAGGTTGTCGACTTCTTCTAACAATGCCGCGTGCAATTTGCCGCCAAGCAATTCGGTGTGGGGCAGGGCGCGGCGATAAAAAATCGCGTTGCCTTCGCGGCGCGTTGCCACCAGATCGGCCTGCGCCAACACTTTAAGGTGATGGCTCATGCCGGACTGACCGATGCCGAAAATCTGCGCCAGCTCCAGTACGCCGAACGAATCGTTGGCCAGCGCGCGTAATACATTCAGCCGCAACGGATCGCCGCCGGCCTTGCACAGGGCCGCCAGCTCGTCGCAATCGTCATGGCGAATGGAAGGCACGCGTAAATTCATAGGGCCGCAGTCTAGTGACGGTGAGAATTCCTCGCAAGGGCAATATCAAAAAGTTTTGATATTGCTCGATCAATGGCGCTTTTTATTGCACTTCTAACCAAGCGGTTCACTCTACAAACGAACAGCGGAAAGGTTTCACCAGCCGAAACCGCCGTTAAGCATGGGAAAAACGCCTGCCGATGACTATCTATCATTGCCCCGAGGCGTCCCGGTGAGGGAAAATGCTCGCCTTTTTTCCGTTCCGATTATTCACCCTTAGTTTCAGAACCCCAGGAGATCAGCGATGCCTAGCCGTCGTGAGCGTGCCAACGCCATTCGTGCCCTCAGCATGGATGCCGTGCAAAAAGCCAACAGCGGCCATCCCGGTGCACCTATGGGTATGGCAGATATCGCCGAAGTGCTTTGGCGCGACTACCTCAAGCACAACCCGAGCAATCCATCGTTCGCCGACCGTGACCGCTTCGTGCTGTCCAACGGCCACGGCTCGATGTTGATCTACTCGCTGCTGCACCTGACCGGTTACGACCTGTCGATCGACGACCTCAAGCAGTTCCGTCAATTGCACAGCCGCACCCCGGGCCACCCGGAATTCGGTTACACCCCGGGCGTTGAAACCACCACTGGCCCGTTGGGTCAGGGTCTGGCCAACGCCGTCGGTTTCGCCCTGGCTGAAAAAGTCCTGGGCGCGCAGTTCAACCGTCCTGGCCACGACATCGTCGACCACCACACCTACGTGTTCCTGGGTGATGGCTGCATGATGGAAGGCATTTCCCATGAAGTCGCTTCCCTGGCCGGTACGTTGGGCCTGGGCAAGCTGATCGCTTTCTACGATGACAACGGCATCTCCATCGACGGCGAAGTCGAAGGCTGGTTCACCGATGACACCCCGAAGCGTTTCGAAGCCTACAACTGGCAAGTGATCCGCAACGTTGACGGTCACGACCCGGAAGAGATCAAGACTGCCATCGAAACCGCTCGCAAGAGCGCGCAGCCGACCCTGATCTGCTGCAAGACCACCATTGGTTTCGGTTCGCCGAACAAGCAGGGCAAAGAAGACTGCCACGGCGCCCCATTGGGTGACGCGGAAATCGCTCTGACCCGCAAGGCGCTGAACTGGAACTACGGCCCGTTCGAAATCCCGGCCGACATCTATGCCGAGTGGGATGCCAAGGAGAAAGGTCGTGCGGCCGAAGCCGAGTGGGATCAGCGTTTCGCTGCTTACTCCGCTGCGTTCCCGACCGAAGCCAACGAACTGATCCGTCGCTTGAGCGGTGAGCTGCCGGCTGACTTCTCCGAAAAAGCTTCGGCCTACATCGCTGAAGTTGCGGCCAAAGGCGAAACCATCGCCAGCCGTAAAGCCAGCCAGAACACCTTGAACGCGTTCGGCCCATTGCTGCCGGAACTGCTTGGCGGCTCCGCTGACCTGGCCGGTTCCAACCTGACCCTGTGGAAAGGTTGCAAAGGCGTCAGCGCTGAAGATGCCAGCGGCAACTACATGTACTACGGCGTGCGCGAATTCGGCATGACCGCGATCATGAACGGCGTGACCCTGCATGGCGGCCTGGTGCCTTACGGCGCGACCTTCCTGATGTTCATGGAATACGCCCGCAACGCCGTGCGCATGTCCGCGCTGATGAAGAAGCAAGTCATCCACGTCTACACCCACGACTCCATTGGTCTGGGCGAAGACGGCCCGACGCACCAGCCGATCGAGCAACTGACCAGCCTGCGTACCACACCGAACCTCGACACCTGGCGTCCAGCCGATGCCGTTGAATCGGCCGTGGCCTGGAAAAATGCGCTGGAGCGCAAGGACGGCCCTTCGGCGCTGATCTTCTCGCGTCAGAACCTGCAACACCAGGAACGCGATGCTGGCCAGATCGCCGCCATCAGCCGTGGCGGTTATGTACTGAAGGACTGCGCAGGCGAGCCTGAGCTGATCCTGATTTCGACCGGTTCGGAAGTGGGTCTGGCGGTTCAGGCTTACGACAAGCTGACCGAACAGGGCCGCAAGGTGCGCGTGGTTTCGATGCCGTGCACCAGCGTGTTCGATGCTCAGGACGCGGGCTACAAGCAGGACGTTCTGCCGTTGCAGGTTGGCGCGCGTATCGCGATCGAAGCGGCGCACGCTGACTTCTGGTTCAAGTACGTGGGTCTGGAAGGTCGCGTGATCGGCATGACCACTTACGGCGAATCGGCTCCGGCTTCGGCACTGTTCGAAGAGTTCGGCTTCACCCTGGAAAACATCCTGGGTCAGGCTGAAGAACTGCTGGAAGACTAAGCAGTACGAATGCGGTGGCCCCAGCCACCGCATTCCCCTGTAGGAGCTGCCGGAGGCTGCGATCTTTTGATCTTGATCTAAAAAAAACAGGATCAAAAGTTCGCAGCCTCCGGCAGCTCCTACAGGGGGTTGTGTTGTAGCGAATACTATCGAGAACCCCATGCCTCAACCGCGTCCTTACAAAGTTGCACTCAACGGCTACGGCCGGATTGGTCGTTGCGTCTTGCGTGCGTTGTTTGAGCGAGGCGAGAAAGCCGGGTTTGAAATTGTCGCGATCAACGATCTGGCGGACATGGCCAGCATCGAATACCTGACACGCTTCGACTCCACCCACGGCCGCTTTCCGGGCGAGGTGCGAGTAGAAGGCGATTGTCTCTATATTAATGGCGACTGCGTGAAGGTTCTGCGCAGTGCCACCCCCGAAGGTATCGATTGGGCGTCGCTTGGCGTCGATCTGGTGCTTGAGTGTTCCGGTGCCTACAACACCCGCGAAGACGGCCAGCGCTTTCTCGACGCCGGCGCGCCACGCGTGTTGTTCTCGCAGCCGATGGCCAGCGAGGCGGATGTCGACGCCACCATCGTTTACGGCGTCAATCAGGATTGCCTGACCGGCGACGAACTGCTGGTGTCCAACGCCTCCTGCACCACCAACTGCGGCGTGCCGCTGTTGCGTCTGCTCGACAAGGCCATCGGCCTCGATTACGTGTCGATCACCACCATTCACTCGGCGATGAACGATCAGCCAGTGATCGACGCCTATCACCACGAAGACCTGCGCCGCACGCGCTCGGCGTTCCAGTCGGTGATCCCGGTGTCCACTGGTCTGGCTCGCGGGATCGAGCGTCTGCTGCCGGAACTTGCCGGGCGAATTCAAGCCAAAGCCGTACGCGTGCCGACGGTCAACGTGTCCTGCCTCGACATCACGATGCAGACCGCCACCGCGACCGACGCCAATGAGGTCAACCGGATCCTGCGCGAGGCCGCCACCAGTGGCCCGCTCAAAGGCCTGCTCGCCTATACCGAGTTGCCGCACGCCAGTTGTGATTTCAACCATGACCCACATTCGGCCATCGTCGATGCCAGTCAGACCCGTGTTTCCGGCCCAAAACTGGTGAACATCCTGGCCTGGTTCGACAACGAATGGGGTTTTGCCAACCGAATGCTGGACGTTGCAGAACACTATCTGCAAACAGCCATTTCAAAAAAACCGTAGGAAGTGCGACCCATGACCGTGTTGAAGATGTCCGACCTCGATCAGCAAGGTAAGCGCGTATTG
>NZ_JBIVMX010000128.1:0-2561 GCF_044753305.1 Pseudomonas sp. NPDC088429
TGGTAGTGTGGGGTTTCCCCATGTGAGAGTAGGTCATCGTCAAGATTAAATTCCGAAACCCCAATTGCGAAAGCAGTTGGGGTTTTGTTTTGCCCACAGGAAATGCATGTGCTTGATTTCTATGCAGCGGCCCGGGGCATAGCTATTATTCGGGCCTCATTGTGAGGCGAGACCTGCATGTTGACGTTGTTGAACCTTCTGAAGGATGGGCGATTCCATTCTGGTCAGGATCTGGGGGCGGCCCTGGGGATTAGTCGAAGTGCAGTATGGAAACAGCTTCAGCATCTTGAGGCTGAACTCGGGCTGTCCATCCATAAAGTTCGCGGGCGCGGGTATCAATTGGCGACGCCTCTGATGTTGCTTGATCCTCTCAAAATAGCGGAAATGGCGCCAGGCTGGCCGGTTGCAGTATTCGACTCCATTGACTCGACAAATGCCGAGGGATTGCGCGCGATCGGTCAGGGCCGATCGGCGCCTTTTCTCGTGCTTGCTGAACGGCAGGTGTCTGGGCGCGGACGGAGAGGGCGCAAATGGGTGAGTCCATTTGCTGACAACCTTTATTACAGTCTCGTGCTGCGCATCGATGGCGGAATGAGGCAGTTGGAAGGTTTGAGCCTTGTCGTGGGTCTAGCTGTCATGCACACCTTGCGAAAAGTCGGTGTCGCCGGGGCGGGATTGAAGTGGCCGAACGATGTTCTGGTCGGTAATAAGAAAATCGCCGGTATCTTGCTTGAGCTCGTCGGCGATCCCGCGGACGTTTGTCACGTGGTCTTGGGCATAGGCATCAACGTTAATATGCAGGTCGCTGAGGAAGTCGATCAGCAATGGACATCCGTGCGACTCGAGTCTGGTCAGGTCTGCGATCGCAACGCGTTAGCTGTTCAGTTGAGCGAGCAGTTGCAGGCATATATCCAGCGTCACCAGGATAGAGGCTTCTCGGCTCTACAAGCCGAGTGGCAGGACGGCCATCTGTGGCAGGGGCGGTCTGTTTCATTGATCGCCGGCACTAACCAGATCGATGGTGTTGTGCTTGGAATTAATAATCAAGGTGCGCTGCGATTGCAGGTGGATGGTGTGGAAAAACTTTTTAGTGGTGGTGAGCTCAGCTTGAGGTTGCGTGATGATTCTTGAGCTCGATTGCGGCAATAGCTTCATAAAGTGGCGTGTATTGGACGCCGCGGCTGCGTCTCTGTTTTCTGAGGGGGTGGTCGATTCCGACTCGGCGTTGATCGAAAGTCTGCGCTCACTTGGCAAAATATCTTTGCGTAAATGCCGTTTGGTCAGTGTCAGGACTGCTGAAGAAACCGAAGCGCTCATTAAGCTGCTTGAGCAAGCGTTCGGTGTTTCTGCGGTGTGCGCTCAGCCCGCTCGGGAAATGTCCGGAGTCAAAAACGGCTACGAAGACTATGAGCGGTTGGGGCTTGATCGGTGGCTTGCCATGCTTGGTGGGTATCACCTGGCGTCGGGTGCCTGCCTGGTGCTGGATTTTGGTACGGCAGTTACCGCCGATTTCATCTCGGCAGATGGAGAGCACTTGGGTGGCTTTATCTGTCCGGGCATGCCGTTGATGCGTAATCAATTGCGAACCCATACACGGAAGATTCGTTATGGAGATGTTGCGGCGGAGCGTGCCTTGATGAGCCTGGCTCCTGGGCGAACCACGGTTGAGGCTGTAGAGCGGGGCTGTTCTTTGATGCTTAAAGGATTTGTACTCACTCAGTTAGATATCGCGCGTGAGTATTGGGCGGAGAGTTTTACAGTGTTTGTCACTGGCGGTGATGCTGACTTGGTTGCCAGTGTTGCTCCTGGTGCTCGTCTCGTCCCGGATTTGGTTTTCGTAGGGTTGGCGATGGCCTGTCCTTTGTCCTGAGGTTCGTATGCGTTGGTTGTTCCTGCTGCTCCTTGTTCTCAATGTGTTCTATTACGTCTGGCACCAGCAGGAAGCTCCTTTGCGTGCCAAGGATGTCACGCCTCTCAGTTTATATAAGGGGTCGCAGCAGGATATTCGGTTGCTAAGTGAGAGCGGCGGCGCCTCCCGCGAGAAAGCCGAAACTGCCCAGGGCGAAGAAAAATGCCTTTATGTGGGTGGTTTTGCAGTTCAGGATCCGGCCTTGGCCCTTGAGCGGCGTCTTGAGGAAATGAAGGTTCGCTCGCAACCTTTGCACAAAAACGTCCCGGAGGGTGGTTATTGGCTCCGGATCGCGCCTGAGGGCGAGCGTTTGCTGGGTGATTTGCAGCTGCAGAACCTTTCCAAGGAATTCAATGAGTTAAAACATAAAATAATGCTGTGCGAGGGGGTTGCACCTACTGAATAGTTTGCATAGAATGGCGCCCGCTCCACAGCGAAGACCTGAAAAGGTCGCAGCAGTAGAGTGATGTCAGTGCAGCTAACCTCAGGTTTTTAAATGAGAAAATGCTTGACAGGGGTTTGGCATAGTATAGAATGCCGGCCTGATTAGGAGGGGTTCCCGAGCGGCCAAAGGGATCAGACTGTAAATCTGACGTCTACGACTTCGAAGGTTCGAATCCTTCTCCCTCCACCAGATTTAAGCGTGAGCTGC
>NZ_JBIVMX010000128.1:2571-3210 GCF_044753305.1 Pseudomonas sp. NPDC088429
TCCGCGGGTACCGATTCGTGGTAGAACCTCAGCCTTCCAAGCTGATGATGCGGGTTCGATTCCCGCTACCCGCTCCAAGTTTGCAGGTTGTGCAAAGTGTTTTGCTCTTGTAGCTCAGTTGGTAGAGCACACCCTTGGTAAGGGTGAGGTCAGCGGTTCAAATCCGCTCAAGAGCTCCATATAACAAGGCAGATATGAAAATATCTGCCTTTGTTTTAATGGCTAATGTAGTTTGCTCAATTCTTCTGTTAAGGGTGATATCGATGGCTAAGGAAAAATTTGATCGTTCCCTGCCGCACGTCAACGTTGGGACCATTGGTCACGTTGACCACGGTAAAACCACGCTGACTGCTGCTCTGACTCGCGTTTGCTCCGAAGTGTTCGGTTCCGCAATCGTTGACTTCGACAAGATCGACAGCGCACCAGAAGAGAAAGCTCGCGGTATCACCATCAACACCGCACACGTTGAGTACAACTCGAAGATCCGTCACTACGCTCACGTTGACTGCCCAGGTCACGCTGACTATGTGAAGAACATGATCACCGGTGCTGCTCAAATGGACGGCGCTATTCTGGTTTGCTCGGCCGCTGATGGTCCGATGCCACAAACCCGAATAGCGCCGTCCATTTGAGCAGCAC
>NZ_JBIVMX010000128.1:3220-4266 GCF_044753305.1 Pseudomonas sp. NPDC088429
CCCGTGAGCACATCCTGCTGTCCCGTCAGGTAGGCGTTCCGTACATCGTGGTTTTCCTGAACAAGGCTGACCTGGTAGACGACGCTGAGCTGCTGGAACTGGTTGAGATGGAAGTTCGCGACCTGCTGTCCACCTACGACTTCCCGGGCGATGACACTCCAATCATCATCGGTTCGGCTCGTATGGCTCTGGAAGGCAAAGACGACAACGAGATGGGCACCACTGCCGTCAAGAAACTGGTTGAGACTCTGGACAGCTACATCCCAGAACCAGTTCGTGTGACTGACAAGCCGTTCCTGATGCCAATCGAAGACGTATTCTCGATCTCCGGTCGCGGTACTGTTGTGACTGGTCGTATCGAGCGCGGTATCGTTCGCGTTCAAGATCCGCTGGAAATCGTTGGTCTGCGTGACACCACCGTGACTACTTGCACCGGTGTTGAAATGTTCCGCAAGCTGCTCGACGAAGGTCGTGCTGGCGAGAACTGCGGCGTTCTGCTGCGTGGCACCAAGCGTGACGACGTTGAGCGTGGTCAGGTTCTGGTTAAGCCGGGTTCGGTTAAGCCGCACACCAAGTTCACTGCAGAAGTTTACGTTCTGAGCAAAGAAGAAGGCGGTCGTCACACTCCGTTCTTCAAAGGCTACCGTCCACAGTTCTACTTCCGTACTACTGACGTGACTGGTAACTGCGAGCTGCCAGAAGGCGTTGAAATGGTAATGCCAGGTGACAACATTCAGATGACTGTTACCCTGATCAAAACCATCGCAATGGAAGACGGTCTGCGTTTCGCTATCCGTGAAGGCGGTCGTACCGTCGGCGCTGGCGTCGTAGCCAAAATCATCGCGTAATTCTCTTTTATAGAGATTGCTTGATGCTTTGAAAAAGCCCCCGCTCAGCGGGGGCTTTTTTTATTGGGTTGACACCTATATGGGGCGTCTATAGAATTGCGCCTCCTTTTAACGGGCGTATTGCGCTCGGTGGGAATAGCAGCCGGAGTCTGAAATCCAATGCAAAATCAGCAAATCCGTATCAGGTTGAAGGCTTTC
>NZ_JBIVMX010000129.1:0-4233 GCF_044753305.1 Pseudomonas sp. NPDC088429
TTCTCACGGTCGGTGTCAGGTGCGTCGGGAGTGGTTGGCCATTCCCGTGTCCAGCGATATGCGGCCAATTGGGCCGATATAGCGACGTACGCGTCCTGCTTGCTGTGGCTACTTAAGCACTCAGTCAGGAGGAGGAATCAACCGTGGCTGTGGACGAGATGAAGCGTCTTGATAAAGCCTATTGCTACACAGTCCAGCGGTTGTGCATCTCCACCCTACACGTATCCCTGATAATTCGGGTGCTGCCGCGCGCAGAATCCGCAGCGGGTTGGCATTTACCGTGAGCTCCGAAAGGGGAGGTCACGCATCATGGCTAATCAGGCGGTGTTTCCGAAGCTCTCGCTCGGGGTCATCTGCGGTTGACTGCACTTTGTGAACTGGCCGTGAATATCTGCCTGTCAGGCGAGTAAAAACTCTGCTCGACGGTGTAATTCAGGCCTCATGTCACCTGCGCTTGTTACAACTGCAAACTCCACCGTTACGTAGCAAAAGCCCCGTAGGACGGCCTCGCGTCCTGGTGAATTGCGATGGTCAGGGCCGGTTTTTGACCGTGGTGCCGCTGTCCAGGCCGCTTTTGGCGGCGTTCGCGACTATAGCAGCAATGATTAAGTGCTTCAATTCCATAAAAATTGTTATCATCCGCGGCATGACAACTACTGCCCCTTCGACTCCAGGCGTTCAATTGCTTGAAGTCTCGCCGGAGTATGCCGGCCAACGAATCGACAATTTCCTCCTCGCCCGACTCAAAGGCGTGCCCAAGACCTTGATTTACCGCATTTTGCGCAAAGGCGAAGTGCGCGTGAACAAAGGTCGGATCAAGCCCGAATACAAGCTGCAGGCCGGTGATATCGTGCGCGTGCCGCCCGTTCGCGTGCCTGAGCGCGACGAACCGGTGCCATTGGCCCAGGGTCTGTTGCAGCGCCTGGAAGCCTCGATTGTCTTCGAAGACAAAGCCCTGATCGTGATCAACAAGCCCGCGGGCATTGCGGTTCACGGCGGCAGTGGCTTGAATTTCGGTGTGATCGAAGCCTTTCGTCAGTTGCGCCCGGATACCAAAGAGCTGGAGCTGGTTCACCGTCTCGACCGTGACACCTCCGGCCTGCTGATGATCGCCAAAAAGCGCAGCATGTTGCGTCACCTGCACGAGCAATTGCGTGGTGATGGCGTCGACAAGCGCTACATGGCGCTGGTGCGTGGCAACTGGGCGACCTCGATCAAGAAAGTCAGCGCGCCATTGCTCAAGAGCAATCTGCGTTCCGGCGAGCGCATGGTCGAAGTCAACGAAGAAGGCAAAGAGGCCCTGACGATGTTCAAGGTGCTGCGCCGCTTCGGTGATTTCGCCACCATGGTCGAAGCCAAGCCGGTTACCGGTCGCACCCACCAGATTCGCGTGCACACTTTGCATGCTGGCCATTGCATTGCTGGCGACAGCAAATATGGCGATGAAGATTTCACCAAGGAAATCCGCGATCTGGGCGGCAAGCGTCTGTTTCTGCACGCTTACATGCTGACCGTGCCGCTGCCGGATGGCGGCAAGCTGACCTTGCAGGCGCCGGTCGACGAAATGTGGGCCAAGACCGTGGAGCGATTGAGTGCGCCCATCTGATTACAAGCTGCTGATTTTTGATTGGGACGGCACGCTGGCCGATTCCATCCATCGGATCGTCGAGGCGATGCACTCGGCATCCGGGCGTTCCGGTTTCGAGTTGCGCGATGATTTCGCCGTCAAAGGCATCATCGGCCTGGGCCTGCCTGAGGCGATCCGCACCTTGTATCCCGAGATCAGTGACGCCGAAATGACCTTGTTTCGCGAGTATTACGCTGATCACTACATCGCCGCCGAAGCCGTGCCTTCGCCGTTGTTCGAAGGGGTCGTCGAGTCGATGGCGTCGTTCCGCGAGCAGGGTTATCACCTGGCTGTGGCCACCGGCAAGAATCGCCGGGGTCTGGATCGAGTGCTCAAGGCCAATGGCTGGGAAGATTATTTCGATATCACCCGCGCTGCCGATGAAACTGCGAGCAAGCCGCACCCTCTGATGCTGGAGCAGATCCTTGCTCATTGCGGCGTGCGCGCCGAACAGGCGCTGATGGTTGGCGATTCGTCCTTCGATCTGCTGATGGCGCGTAACGCGGGGATGGATTCGGTGGCGGTCAGTTATGGCGCGCAATCGATCGAATCGCTGCAGCAGTTCGAGCCGCGCCTGTCGATCGACCGTTTTTCCGAATTGCATGCCTGGCTGGCGCAGCAGGCTTAATACGTTTTTGCTGGGGTGGATGGCATGACCGACGAATGGAAAGCACCGGCCAAGGCAGATGCCGACGGCGGTGACGAGAAAAGCTGGAAGCTGCTGGAGAAGACTCTCCTGGCCGGCGTGCAAGAGCAGCGCCGTTCGCGGCGTTGGGGGATCTTCTTCAAGCTGCTGACGTTTGTTTATCTGTTTATTGCGCTGATCCTGTTCACGCCGCTGATGGACATGGAAAAGAGCGCCACCCGTAGCGATAACTACACCGCGTTGATCGATGTCACCGGGGTGATTGCCGATAAAGAGCCGGCCAGCGCCGATAACATTGTCGGCAGTCTGCGTGCTGCGTTTGAGGACAAGAAGGTCAAAGGTGTCGTCCTGCGCATCAACAGCCCGGGCGGCAGTCCGGTGCAGTCAGGTTATGTGTATGACGAGATCAAGCGCCTGCGCGGCCTGCACCCGGATATCAAGGTGTATGCCGTGATTTCCGACCTGGGTGCTTCCGGTGCTTATTACATCGCCAGTGCGGCGGATCAGATTTATGCCGACAGGGCGAGTCTGGTCGGTTCGATCGGTGTGACGGCGGCCGGTTACGGTTTTGTCGGCACCATGGAGAAGCTTGGCGTTGAGCGTCGCACGTACACCTCGGGCGAGCACAAGTCGTTCCTCGATCCGTTCCAGCCGCAGAAGCCGGATGAAACGGCGTTCTGGCAGACGGTGCTGGATACCACGCACAAACAGTTCATCAATAGCGTCAAGCAGGGCCGTGGCGATCGTCTGAAGGACAAAGAGCATCCGGAACTGTTCTCCGGGCTGGTCTGGTCGGGCGAGCAGGCGCTGCCGTTAGGTTTGATCGATGGGCTGGGCAATGCCAGTTCGGTTGCGCGTGACGTGATTGGCGAGAAAGAACTGGTGGATTTCACCGTTCAGGAATCGCCGTTTGATCGCTTCTCGAAAAAGCTTGGCGCCAGCGTGGCTGAGCAGTTGGCGATGTGGATGGGTTTCCACGGGCCTTCGTTGCGTTAATTCGTTGTAAAGATCAAAAGATCGCAGCCTGCGGCAACTCCTACACGTTTCATGTCCGACGCTTTATTGCGGGGACATGAATCCTGTAGGAGCTGCCGAAGGCTGCGATCTTTTGCTTTTAAGGAATCTGCACGCCTTCCACCAACAGCATGTCAATCAGCCGAATCAATGGCAGGCCGATCAGGCTGGTCGCGTCCGGCCCTTCAGTAGACTGAAACAAGCTCACCCCCAAACCTTCAGCCTTGAAGCTGCCAGCGCAGTCATAAGGCTGCTCAATGCGCAGGTAGCGCTCAATGCGCGCCTGATCGAGCTGGCGCATGTGCACGGTGAACGGCACGCAGTCGACCTGGCATTCGCCGGTCTGGCTGTTGAGCAGCGCCAGGCCGGTCAGGAAGGTCACGCTGGTGCCGCTGGCGGCCATCAGTTGCTCGCGGGCCTTCTCGAAGGTGTGCGGCTTGCCGATGATCTGCTCGCCGAGCACGGCAACCTGGTCAGAGCCGATGATCAAGTGCGCAGGATGACTGTCGGTCAATGCCCGGGCTTTTTGTTCGGCGAGGCGTTTGACCAGATCGATGGCTGGCTCGCCCGGACGATGACTTTCATCGATATCCGGCGAGGAGCAGACGAACGGCACGTGCAGTCTGGCGAGCAATTCGCGACGATATGTCGAGCTTGAAGCGAGTAATAAAGGCAGCATTCGTGTCTCCTGAGGCAGGTGCGAATTCTAGCGGAGGCGTGCAAGTGACGGACAGGGAACAATTTCCTTTGACATGGGTGGGTGCATCCCTATAATGCTGCGCCTATGTTGAATGACCCGATTCCACCTCACGTTGACCCGCGCAAATTGGCTGATCGTGGCACCACCCTTCAAGGTGAATTGCTGCTAGCCGATTTGAAGAGACTCTGCGACCCGCTTTCCGACGATGTCGGTACGTTGCAGGCGAAATTCGTTTTTGAACGAGAT
>NZ_JBIVMX010000130.1:0-4049 GCF_044753305.1 Pseudomonas sp. NPDC088429
TTGTAAGCCATCAGGAACATGCCGCTGAGGAAGATCGCCCCGCCAATCAGCCGCACGACGAAGCCTGGGTGGCTGGCCACCAGGGTTTCGACGAAGGAGTAGGTGAGCGTGCCGTCCTCGTTGACTGCGCGCCACATCAGGCCCTGAGCGATGCCGTTGACCCACATCGAGGCGATGTACAGCACGGTGCCGATGGTCGCGAGCCAGAAGTGCGCGTTGATCAGGCCGATGCTGTGCATCTGCGCTTTGCCGAAGATTTTCGGGATCATGTGGTACAGCGCGCCGATGGAAATCATCGCTACCCAACCGAGGGCGCCGGCGTGGACGTGGCCGATGGTCCAGTCGGTGTAGTGGGAGAGGGCGTTGACCGTTTTGATGGCCATCATCGGACCTTCGAAGGTCGACATGCCGTAGAACGCCAGCGACACCACGAGGAAACGCAGGATCGGATCGCTGCGCAACTTATGCCAGGCGCCCGAGAGGGTCATCATGCCGTTGATCATGCCGCCCCAGCTCGGTGCCAGCAGAATCAGCGACATCACCATGCCCAGCGACTGTGCCCAGTCCGGCAGCGCGGTGTAGTGCAAGTGGTGCGGGCCGGCCCAGATGTACAGGGTGATCAGTGCCCAGAAGTGCACGATCGACAAACGATACGAGTAGATCGGACGTTCGGCCTGTTTCGGCACGAAGTAGTACATCATCCCGAGGAAGCCGGTGGTCAGGAAGAAACCTACGGCGTTGTGGCCGTACCACCACTGGATCATCGCGTCGGTCGCGCCGGAGTAGGCGGAGTAGGACTTGAACAGGTTCACCGGCAGGGAAGCGTGGTTGACGATGTGCAGCATCGCCGTGACGACGATGAACGCGCCGTAGAACCAGTTACCCACATAGATGTGCTTGGTTTTGCGCTTGGTGATGGTGCCGAAGAACACCAGACCGTAGGTGACCCAGACAATGGCCAGCAAAATGGCGATCGGCCATTCCAGTTCCGCGTATTCCTTGGTGGTGGTGTAACCCAGCGGCAAGGTAATGATCGCGCCGACAATGACCGCTTGCCATCCCCAGAAGGTGAAGGCCGCGAGGCTGTCGGAAATCAGTCGCGTCTGGCAGGTTCGCTGCACGACATAGTAGGAACTGGCAAACACTGCACAACCACCGAACGCGACAATCACCAGGTTTGTGTGCAACGGGCGCAGGCGGCCATAGCGCGTCCACGGCAGACCGAAGTTCTACTCCGGCCAAACCAGTTGCGAGGCGATGACGACACCGCGCCCCATGCCAAGGATCCCCCAGACCACCGTCATGATGGCGAACTGGCGGACTACCTTATAGTTATAAGCAGTCGGACTGATTGCTGTGCTCATTCTAAGGTTCCACGGTTTGGGTGTTTTATTAGGATTAAAATCGGCCGCAAGTATGCAGAGAGCAGGGGGTCATTGCAACGCGCCATGACCTGGGTCAATGCTTTCCAACGCTGATTCTGCGGCCTTTCCATGCGCCGCGTAAGGACAAAAATGCCCTTGAAAAAAAAGTCGCTGCGGATGAAAAAAGCGAGGGGTTCAGGTCGCTTGTAACGAGGTGTGTTCAAACGGCCGGTTTGGGTGACGAATGGCAATCGGCGCGACAGCCGGTATCTACTGGCCTTTGCGGCGAATCTGTCAGCCAATTCATCGAACACAACGCTCAGGATCGACCTGCAACCGGCATGAGCCAGTCCGCATCGAGCAAGCTTAGACCCGAATTCGGGGAACCGAAAGGCGAGGCTGTTAAGGGGTGCGACAATGCGTCGCAAAGGGGTGGGAAACTGCCGCACGGAGAATCGTGCGGCAGAGGTGTACGCAATGCTTACTTCTGGTTGTCTTCAGTAATCAGTTTTTCTGTGTTCAATCCGTGGCTGAGGCTGTACACATAAGCAGCCAGCAATTGCACTTTATCGTTGCCCAGCAGCTCGTTTTGCGCCGGCATGTGACCCTGACGTCCATGGCGAATGGTCTGCTCGAGTTGGGTCAGGCTGGTGCCATAGATAAACCCGGCCGGGTGCGTCAGATTCGGCGCGCCCATGGCTTCGGTACCTTGGCCGGTCGCCCCATGACAGGCTACGCAGGTGGTGCTGAACGCCTGCTGGCCCGCTTGCAGGTCAGCCTTGCTGTCGGCGGGCAACGGCAATTTGGCCAGATCATGACGCACATACGCGGCCACGTTCTTCACCCCGGCCTCGCCCAACACTTCGCCCCACGCCGGCATCGCCGCGACCCGGCCACCCATGATGGTGGTCTTGATGGTCTCGGCGTCGCCGCCCCAACGCCAGTCGCTGTCGGCGAGGTTAGGGAAACCGAATGCGCCCTTGGCGTCGGAGCCGTGGCACACCGAGCAGTTGGAAGCGAAGAGGCGGCCACCCATTTTCAGCGCCTGCGGATCCTTCGCCACTTCTTCCACCGGCATGGCAGCGAACCTGGCGAAGATCGGCCCGAACTTGGCGTCAGCCTTGCTCATTTCCTTTTCCCACTCGTGAACGCCGGTCCAGCCGTCCTCGTAACCCGGGAGGATGCCTTTCCAGTTGCCCAGACCCGGATACAGAATCAAATAGCCCACGGCAAACACCAGCGTGCCGGCGAAGAGCATGAACCACCACTGCGGCAGCGGGTTGTCGTACTCCTCGATGCCGTCGAAGCTGTGGCCCATGGTCTGGTCGACGCTGCCCTTGGTCTCGCCCCGACGGGTGCCGATCAGCAACCACGTCAGGCCGATCAGGCTGCCGATGGTCAGTACGCAGATCCACGTACTCCAGAAGGTGGTCATGGCCGGGTACTCCTTGGTTCAGGTGCTTGGGTTGTTTCAAATGCCGGGGTCGTTTCGGGCTGTGGCTCGTCGGCGAACGGCAGCAGACGTGCTTCGGCGAACTCCGGGGTGCGCTTGCGGTTGAACACCCACAAGGTCAAGCCGACGAACGCTACAAACACGACAACGGTGCCTAAACCACGGATCAGCCCTGCGCTCATTTCAAAGACCATCGTGCTCACCTCTTGCTCTTGATCGCAGTGCCAAGCACTTGCAGGTAGGCGACGAGCGCGTCCATTTCGGTCTTGCCCTTGAGGCTGGCCACCGCGCCGGCGATGTCTTCGTCGGTGTAAGGAACGCCGAGCGTGCGCAAGACTTTGATCTTGGTTTCGGTGTGGCTGCTGTCGACCGCTTGCGTGACCAGCCATGGGTACGCCGGCATTTTCGACTCAGGCACCACGTTGCGCGGGTTGTACAAGTGCGCGCGGTGCCAGTCATCGGAGTAACGCGCGCCGACACGGGCCAGATCCGGGCCGGTACGTTTGGAACCCCACAGGAACGGGTGATCCCAGACGCTTTCACCGGCAACCGAGTAGTGGCCATAGCGTTCGGTTTCAGCGCGGAACGGACGGATCATCTGCGAGTGGCAGCCGACGCAACCTTCACGGATATAGATGTCGCGGCCTTCCAGTTGCAGCGCGGTGTAAGGCTTCATGCCTTCGACCGGTTTATTGGTGACGTCCTGGAAGAACAGCGGGACGATCTGGGTCAGGCCGCCGATGCTCACGGCGATGACCATGAAGAAGGCCAGCAGGCCAATATTCTTCTCGACAGCTTCATGCTTCATCAGTGAGCTCCAACGACAGCGATCTGGGCGGCGGCTTCAGCTTCAACAGCGTTCGAGGCACGCACGGTGCGCCATACGTTGTAAGCCATCAGGAACATGCCGCTGGCGAAGAAAGCACCGCCCAAGGCACGCACGATGTAACCCGGGTGGCTGGCTTGCAGCGCTTCAACGAACGAGTAGGTGAGGGTGCCGTCATCGTTGATTGCACGCCACATCAGGCCCTGAGTGATGCCGTTGACCCACATCGAAGCGATGTACAGCACGGTGCCGATGGTCGCGAGCCAGAAGTGCGCGTTGATCAGGCCGACACTGTGCATCTGCGCGCGACCGAACAGTTTCGGGATCATGTGGTAGATCGCGCCGATCGAGATCATCGCCACCCAGCCAAGAGCGCCGGCGTGTACGTGGCCGATGGTCCAGTCGG
>NZ_JBIVMX010000131.1:0-3730 GCF_044753305.1 Pseudomonas sp. NPDC088429
GAAAGACGTGCAAAACAGGCTGAGTAGCGTCGCAGCCACAACGCCAGCCTGCGTTCCATGGTTCGCACCTACATCTCGAATGTAGTTAAAGGCATTGTCGCATAAGACGCTGAAAAAGCTCAAGCTGCATACGTTCTGGCTGTGCCAGTTATCGACCGTATGGCCGATAAAGGCATCATCCACAAGAACAAGGCTGCTCGTCATAAGAGCCGTCTGAATGGCCACGTTAAAGCGCTGAAAGAAGCTGCTTAATCGACGTAGTCATTAAAAAACCGACCTTAGGGTCGGTTTTTTATTGCCTGTGATTTAACAAATCCAGCGCAAAACCAACTGTAGGAGTGAGCCTGCTCGCGATAGCGATGTGTCAGTCGATGCAATTATTGACTGTTACACCGCTATCGCGAGCAGGCTCACTCCTTCAGTTGGTTTGCGGGGTTATTGCTGGACGGGCACCCATGGCAGGATCGGGATCGCTGTAACAGCATTCTGCGGGCTGCCTTCGATCAGGCGATCGCTGTAGACCAGGTACACCAGCGTATTGCGTTTCTTGTCGAGGAAACGCACCACCTGCATGGTCTTGAACACCAGCGACGTGCGCTCCTTGAACACCTCATCGCCATCCTTCAGATCGCCATTGAACTTGATCGGGCCGACCTGACGACAGGCGATCGACGCTTCTGCGCGATCTTCAGCCAGACCCAAACCACCCTTCACCCCGCCAGTCTTGGCGCGCGACAGGTAGCAGGTCACGCCTTCGACCTTCGGATCATCAAACGCTTCGACCACGATCCGGTCGTTCGGGCCGACGAATTTGAACACTGTCGACACCTGACCGATTTCCTCGGCCGAGGCCAGCAATGGCATCGCCATCAGCAGGCCCAACAATCCTTTTGCTAAACGCATCGAGTTTTCCTTACACCAGGATCAGGTTGTCACGGTGAACCAGTTCTGGCTCCGCCATGTAACCGAGCAAACCGACAATCGCATCCGACGACTGACCGATGATTTTTTGTGCTTCCAGCGCGCTGTAGTTGGCCAGGCCACGAGCGATCTCACGACCGTCCGGCGCCACGCACACCACCATCTCACCGCGACGGAAGCTACCCTGCACCAGTTTCACGCCGACCGGCAGCAGGCTTTTGTTACCTTTGGACAGCGCCGACACCGCACCATCGTCCAGCACCAGCGTGCCGCGCGTTTGTAGATGGCCGGCCAGCCATTGCTTGCGCGCCGCGAGCATGCCGCGCTCAGGCGACAGCAAGGTGCCGATGCGCTCGCCCGCTTTCAGGCGATCAAGCACGCGCTCGAGACGCCCGCCAACGATGATGGTGTGCGCACCGGAACGCGCCGCCAGACGCGCCGCGCGCAGCTTGGTCTGCATGCCGCCACGCCCCAACGCACCGCCGGTACCACCGGCAACCGCGTCGAGACTCGGATCATCGGCGCGCGCTTCGTAAATCAGCTGCGCATCCGGATTGTTGCGCGGATCGGCGTCGAACATGCCGTCGCGGTCGGTAAGGATCACCAGCAGATCCGCTTCGACCAGGTTGGCCACCAGCGCCGCCAGCGTGTCGTTGTCGCCAAAACGGATTTCGTCAGTCACCACGGTGTCGTTTTCGTTGATCACCGGAATGACTTTCAGCTCGACCAGCGCACGCAAGGTACTACGGGCATTGAGGTAGCGCTTGCGGTCGGACAAGTCGTCGTGAGTCAGGAGAATTTGCGCCGTGTGCCGGCCATGCTCGGCGAAGCTTGATTCCCACGCCTGCACCAAACCCATCTGACCGATCGCGGCGGCCGCCTGGAGCTCGTGCATCGCGCTGGGTCGCGCGGTCCAGCCCAAACGGCTCATACCGGCCGCCACTGCCCCGGAGGACACCAACACCAGCTCGACGCCCGCTTCATGCAGCGCCACCATTTGCTCAACCCAGACACTCATAGCCGCGCGATCCAGCCCTTTGCCATCTGCTGTCAGCAAAGCGCTGCCGATCTTCACGACCCAACGCTGCGCACCTGTCACCTTGCTCCGCATCATCTTCAACCTTAGCTTGAGGGCAGCGCGACCCAGCGCCGCCCGTGACGTTATTCGTGGCTATGCCTTACCAACGATCGATTTCCAGATACTAAAACGCCGCTCGATTGAGCGGCGTTCAAGTTTATCGCAACGGATCAGTCACGCACGTAAATGATTTCCGGACCGTCTTCGTCATCTACATCTTCTTCGTCCCAATCATCGTCGCCGATGTCGTGAACCGACTTCACGCCGCTGCGGCGCAGGGCACGCTTGTCGTCCAGCGCCTGCAACTGGGCGCGGGCTTCGTCTTCGATGCGTTGATCGAGGTCGGCCAGCTCTTCCTTGTAAGCCGGATCAGCAGCAAGGCGATCGGCACGATCTTCCATGTAACGCATGATGTCGTGGCACAGACGCTCGGTACCGATCTTGGCGATAGCCGAAATCACGTAAACCGGGCCAGTCCATTCCAGACGATCAACGATCTCCTTGACGCGCTCTTCGTGCTCTTCTTCAAGGATCTGGTCGCACTTGTTCAGTACCAGCCAGCGATCACGCTCGGCCAGGGACGGGCTGAACTTGATCAGTTCGTTGACGATCACTTCTGCCGCGTCCGGAGCGCTGGCGTCATCCAGCGGCGCCATGTCGACGAGATGCAGCAGCAGACGCGTACGCGCCAAGTGCTTGAGGAAGCGAATACCCAGACCGGCACCATCAGAAGCGCCTTCGATCAGACCCGGAATGTCCGCAACAACGAAGCTCTTCCAACGATCGACGCTGACCACACCGAGGTTTGGCACCAGCGTGGTGAACGGGTAGTCGGCAACTTTCGGCTTGGCCGCCGACACCGAACGGATAAAAGTACTTTTACCGGCGTTCGGCAAGCCCAGCAGGCCAACGTCAGCCAGTACTTTCATTTCCAGTTTCAGGTCGCGCTGCTCACCCGGCTTACCCGGCGTGGTTTGACGCGGCGCACGGTTGGTACTGGATTTGAAACGGGTGTTGCCCAGACCGTGCCAGCCGCCCTGCACAACCATCAACTTCTGACCAGCCTTGGTCAGGTCGCCGATGACTTCCTGAGTGGCGGAGTCGATCACTGTGGTGCCAACCGGCACACGCAGGATCAGGTCTTCGCCCTTCTTGCCGGTGCAGTCAGTGCTGCCACCGTTGGAACCGCGCTCGGCATCGAAGTGCCGGGTGTAACGGTAGTCGACCAGGGTGTTGAGGTTTTCGTCAGCCATCATGTAGATGGAACCGCCGTCACCGCCATCACCACCGTTCGGGCCACCGTTTTCGATGAATTTTTCCCGACGGAAACTCATGGCACCGTTGCCACCGTCACCGGCCTTTACGCGAATCGATACTTCATCAACAAACTTCATAACCAACGCCTCTCGCCGTACGGACGAGCCGAAAAACAATCAAGACATAAGACTCTTGCAAAAATGAGCGCAGCGACCCCAAAACACGACCTGCATCGCACGCCGACAGCCCATACAAACAGTTTTGCAAGAGACTCACCCCACAAACGAAAAAGCCCCGTCGCGAGACAGGGCTTTTCCAGCGATTGCGCAATTAAGCTGCGACAACGCTCACGTAACGGCGGTTGAACGCGCCCTTTACTTCAAACTTGATCACGCCTTCGATTTTCGCGAAGAGGGTGTGATCTTTACCCATGCCAACGCCGTAGCCAGCGTGGAATTGGGTGCCGCGCTGACG
>NZ_JBIVMX010000132.1:0-3722 GCF_044753305.1 Pseudomonas sp. NPDC088429
ATGTCGGCGGTTCGATCCCGTCATCACCCACCATTCGTTTCAAGCGTTTCGCGCAGCGGTAGTTCAGTCGGTTAGAATACCGGCCTGTCACGCCGGGGGTCGCGGGTTCGAGTCCCGTCCGCTGCGCCATATTCGGAATCTGGAACACTGAACGCCAGAATCCACAGAAAGCCCGCCTAGTGCGGGCTTTTTGCTGTCTGGGGTTTATGAAATCTCAGATTTGATGCTGACCTGTGGCGAGGGGATTTATCCCCGTTGGCTTGCGCAGCGGGCCCAGGTTTTAAAAGCGGGGGCCGCTTCGCAGCCCAACGGGGATAAATCCCCTCGCCACAGGTTATGTGCATATTTTTTTAATGCGCGGCATTCTGGCTGTGGCGATAGTCGCTCACCGCTTCATACACCGCTTTACGCAAGCGGTTGATCCCGCCAATCGGCCGATGCGGCTCGATACCAAACCACGGATTGAAAGACAGGTTGTCGCACGCCAGATTCAGCGCAGGCGTATCGAAGTCCTGCGCCGGCAAGGTAATCCGCGCCACCGTCTCAAACGGCGAGTCCTGCTCACGCCATTCAATGCTGGTGTCTTCGATCGGCATGTACTTGTTGGCATCCTGACGCTGAATCTGCAGGACAAAACACGCCGGCACCCGATCCGTCGATAACTGCTGATTCAGAGCGCTGCGCAGAAAATTCGGCAGATCGTGATTCTGTTTGGGCAACGTGTACGCCGGGCAACTGTCCGGATCCGGCATCACCCGAAATTTCGCATTGGCCTCACCGAATTTGTACGGCGAGACTGAAAAATAAGTCGTCTGCGTCGGGCTGTCCGGCGGCGGTGCCAGCGTGGCCAGAGCAATAAACAGATGACGGATCTGCCAGGTGCGCGGATCCCACCCCGGAAAAAACGCCATGATCTTCTTGCCGTCAGCCTGCGCCGCGACATTCTGACGGTACTCAGCGACATCGCTGACAAAGAAGTTCGCATGACTGAACATCACGAAATCCTGTTCGCCTTGCGCCGGTCGATCGCCGAGCAAGGGTTTACCCGACACATCGAACAATTTGATCGCCATACCCCGAGCATCGCGCAGGCTGTCGAATTGCGGATAGGCGTTGCCATTCGACAGACGAATCATCGCCTGCCAGGTTTTCCCCGGCTCACTGAACACGCCTTGGCGCAATTGTTGCGCCAATTCCGGCAATACTTTGACTTCTGCCTTCACGCAACCATGCGCTTTGGCATGGGCGTCGCGCAGATAACGCGTTTGCTCGCGGTGTTGATCGACGATGCGCACGGCGGTCTGGATCACGTCCTGCGTCATCGTCGCTTCGCCGGGCGGAATCTGCTCCAGCGCCGACACCGGGCCGCGGTGCTGCCAGGCAAACCACGCCGTCGCGATCGCCCAGCCGAGCAAGCCAATCACCAGCAGGATTAACACGGTTTTGCCAAGCAAGCGCCCCAGCCACAACCAGATTCGGGCGAGCAACGGCAGTTCTTTCTTGAATGTCGGCATCGTCATGGCAATTGCGCCTCCAGTGGGCCGCCCAGCACTTTCAGGTATTCGAGCAAGGCCCAGCGTTCTTCGGGCTGCAACAGTCGGCCGATCACGCCATTGCCGCGTTCGCCGGCGCGGAATTCATGACCGCTGTTGCGGTTGCCACTGATCCGCGTATCGAACAGGAAGCCATTGGTGAACGCTTCGGTGCGATAGCCCAGATGCCGAGGATCGTATTCGAAGGTGCCTTTATAGAAGGTGGTCGCGCGCTCATCCTGCGGCGAGAGCAATTGATAAACGCTTGGCACCGAACCGTTGTGCAGAAAGGGTGGGGTCGCCCAGACGCCAGCCAATGGCCGCGCCTTGTAAGCGACTTTTTCGCGCACGCCGATCGGCAGGCCGAAACCGTCCAGTCGAGGTTTTTCTTGCGGAGTGACGTTGGCTTCGCGGTAGGCGCGGTTTTCGACGAAAGCGGTGACGTACGCCAGTCCCTTGGCGACTGACAGCTGGCTCAGATCCAGCGGTTCGGTGGGCGTCGGGTGCAACTTGACGTCCATTTTCGCCAGCTCTTTCAAATCCCATTGCAGCGCTGTCAGGTCGAAGCGGTGGGTGGCGATGTTGGTGGCGGCGTTCGGGTCAGTACCGATCACATCGAGCGGCAGCATGTGCAAATGCTGCACCCAGCGCTCACCTTCCTGAGTGACGCGCGGCACATGGCAGCCGGCGCAGTTTTCCGCAAACAGCGTGCGGCCCTTGGCGGCCAATGGTTTATCGACGGCGCCGAGTACGTCTTCCGGCCAGGCCGGTGGTTGCAGTTTTTGCAGGGTTTCTTCAATTGTGTGCAGATCGCGCACGCGAACGCTGGAGGCGTAGCGCTCATCGTCTTGCAGCGGTTGGCCATTGGCGTCGAAGAAATTCAGCGTGGCGCCCACGCCCAGCGCTTCGCCGATATTGCGCGCCATCGGCTGTTGCGCCGAGCCGTTCCACTGCACCCAATCGAACCTCCACATGTCCCACAACTGCGGGTAATCGACTGGCGCATTGGCCACGCGATAGTTGGCGGGGGAAATCGCATCGCCGAAGGTCGCGTTGGCAATTCGACCGAATGCATCGGCGCGCCCCGGGCCTTCTTCGGTGGGGTAGAGGCCGCGATGGGTGTCGTTCCAGGCGACTTTCAGGAACGTATCCAGCGAGGTTTTGAAGTCCTTGCGCAGTTGCTCGTGGCGCACGTCGTATTGATCGCCGAGCACGCTTCGGGCGAAGCGTTCGAATTTCCACGGGTTGTAGTAAGTCGCCGTCAGACTCGCGACCAATGCCTGTCCGAAACTGCCGCCGTGCAATGTAGGAACACTGGAAGGCAACACGTGCTGCGCGGTGCCTCCGTCGATGCGCACAGCCTGACCTTTGAAACGCAATTCGCCGGTGTGGCAAGCGGCGCAAGTTATGTCGAGATATTGCTCGGAAGTAGCGGGGTTTTGATGCCGGGCGAAACCCACGGGCAGGTTGCCGGGGTTGTTCTGCGTGGCTTTCTGTTTTGGATCGACCAGAAAACCGAAACGCGCGAGGTATTCCGCAGAGGCGAAACGCTGCTCGGAGAAGGGCAACTCCAGCGCTTGAAACCACTCATAGCGCAGGCCTTTGACCTGTGTGCCCTGAGGCGTGAAGTAATAAGTTTGCCGCTGTTCTTCCGACCATTGATTCAGGTAATGCACCTGCTCGGCCGGGGTGTAGAACGGTAATTTCGGGTTGGCGACGTAGTACAAAACCACGGCGAGGACGAGGCCGAGCAGCACGACGATCAGGGTCAAAGCACGGAATAAGCGGCGCAAGTTAAACATCCTTGTCGAATTATTGCGCTGTTATGCCTGAGGCTATGAGGGTGGGCAAGTGGCCATTACGCCAACTGTTGTGAGAAGTGGCATCAATCGTTGTAGGGCGTAGATGACAGAAGCTTCATCGTGCCTTTAGCCGAATGCGTTTCAATACCTGAACTTATCGCCGCTTTACTGCTCTCATGCCGGTAGCCATTGGTCGTGGCGGCCTGATAAGCTCGCGGCTTTACTCGATTGCCCTTTCGGCGCATGAACAAGGAAATAGCATGAAACAGCATCGGTTGGCGGCGGCGGTAGCCCTGGTTAGCCTGGTACTTGCGTGTTGTGATTCGCTTACCAGCGTAGAGCTGAAATCCCCGGCGCAAAAAGCTTCCTACGGTATCGGCCTGAACTT
>NZ_JBIVMX010000133.1:0-3659 GCF_044753305.1 Pseudomonas sp. NPDC088429
ACGGCGTCGAAATCACCTTTCCAGGTATCGGCAAGCTGAAAGTGACCGAGCGTCCTGCCCGCACTGGCCGTAACCCTTCGACTGGCGCTGCCATCGAAATCCCTGCGAAGAAAGTGATCAAGCTGGTTGTGGCCAAAGGCCTGACCGACGCTGTGAACAAGTAAGACGCAGCAATAAAAAACCGTGCTCCGGAGTGATCCGGGCACGGTTTTTTTGTGCCTGCGATTTGACGCTTTACCCCTGTAGGAGCTGCGGCACGCTGCGATCTTTTGATCTTGTGTTTAAAAATCAATCAAGATCAAAAGATTGCAGCGTGCCGCAGCTCCTACAGGGGGCAGCCCAGGGTTAGCGAACCCAGCGCTCGCGGCGCCAGATCTGCTGCTCGGACTTGGTCTGGAACGTCCATGCCACAAAGCGGCTCTGCTTCTGGCCCTGCGACATCTCCACGACCTGGCTTTCCAGCACGCCGGCCTTTTTCAGCGCGGTTTCGATGGCTGGCAGGTTCGACGCCTTCGACACCAGCGTGCTGAACCACAGCACTTTGTGCTGGAAGTTCGCGCTCTCGGCGATCAGTTGCGTCACGAAACGCGCTTCGCCGCCTTCACACCACAGCTCGGCCGACTGGCCACCGAAGTTCAGCACCGGCAGTTTGCGTTTCGGATCGGCCTTGCCCAGGGCGCGCCATTTGCGCTCGCTGCCCTTGGTCGCTTCGTCCATCGAGGCGTGGAACGGCGGGTTGCACATGGTCAGGTCGAAACGCTCACCTGGCTCCAGCAGGCCGATCAGGATGTGCTTGCGGTTTTCCTGCAAGCGCAACTGGATCACCTTGTTCAAGTCGTTGGACTGAACGATTGCTTTGGCGGCAGCCACGGCCGTCGGGTCGATCTCCGAGCCAAGGAAGTGCCAGCGGTATTCGCTGTTACCGATCAGCGGATACACGCAGTTGGCGCCCATGCCGATGTCCAGCACGTTGACGATTGCGCCGCGCGGCACCTTGCCGTCGTTCATGCTCGCCAGCAGGTCAGCGAGGAAGTGCACGTAATCGGCACGGCCCGGCACTGGCGGGCAGAGGTAGTCTGCCGGGATGTCCCAATGCTGGATGCCATAGAACGACTTGAGCAGCGCCCGGTTGAACACGCGCACCGCGTCGGGGCTGGCGAAGTCGATGCTTTCCTTGCCGTACGGGTTGGTGATCACAAACTTCGCCAGTTCCGGCGTGGTCTTGATCAGCGCCGGGAAGTCGTAACGACCCTGATGGCGATTGCGCGGGTGCAGGCTGGCCTTTTCACGCGGCTCGACGGTCTTGGCCGGGGTCGCGGAGTCGGGCTTTTTGCGCGCAGGTTTGGGTGTGCGGGGGGCGTTCATGGGCGTGATCGATTCGGGTATGGCTGAAAGTGGCGGGTATTGTCCCACATTGACGAGCTATGCGCCGATCCCATGTAGGAGCTGCCGCAGGCTGCGATCTTTTGATCTTGGTTTTTAAAAGCCAGATCAAAAGATCGCAGCCTGCGGCAGCTCCTACAAGGGGGAATGTGGCGGGAATGAAAAAGGGAGGCCACTTGGGCCTCCCTTTTTCAATGCGATTTGCCGTTACAGGCTGGCAATCCGCGCGTGTTGCTCAGCCAGTTTGGCCAAGGCTTGTTCAGCCTCGGCCAGTTTGGCGCGTTCCTTCTCGATGACTTCGGCCGGGGCCTTGTCAACGAAACCGGCGTTGGACAGTTTGCCGCCAACACGCTGGACTTCACCCTGCAGACGCAGGATTTCCTTGTCCAGACGCGCCAGCTCGGCGCCCTTGTCGATCAGACCGGCCATCGGCACCAGCACTTCCATCTCGCCAACCAGTGCAGTCGCGGACAGCGGGGCTTCTTCGCCAGCCGCCAGAACAGTGATCGATTCCAGACGCGCCAGTTTCTTCAGCAGCGCTTCGTTCTCGGTCAGACGGCGCTGGTCTTCAGCGCTGACGTTCTTCAGGTAGATCGGCAGTGGTTTGCCCGGGCCGATGTTCATTTCGCCACGGATGTTGCGCGTGCCGAGCATCAGTTCCTTCAGCCATTCGATGTCGTTCTCGGCGGCCGGATCGATGCGCTCTTCGTTGGCCACTGGCCAAGGTTGCAGCATGATCGTCTTGCCCTGAATACCGGCCAGCGGCGCGATGCGCTGCCAGATTTCTTCAGTGATGAACGGCATGAATGGATGCGCCAGGCGCAGCGCCACTTCCAATACGCGAACCAGCGTACGGCGAGTGCCGCGCTGACGTTCAACCGGCGCATTCTCGTCCCACAGCACAGGCTTGGACAGTTCCAGGTACCAGTCGCAATACTGGTTCCAGATGAACTCGTACAGCGCTTGCGCGGCGAGGTCGAAACGGAACTGATCGAGTTGACGGGTCACTTCGGCTTCGGTGCGTTGCAGTTGCGAGATGATCCAGCGATCCGCCAGCGACAGCTCGTAGGCTTCGCCGTTCTGGCCGCAATCTTCGCCCTTGTCCAGAACATAACGCGCGGCGTTCCAGATCTTGTTGCAGAAGTTGCGATAGCCTTCAACGCGGCCCATGTCGAACTTGATGTCGCGCCCGGTCGAAGCCAGCGAGCAGAAGGTGAAGCGCAGGGCGTCGGTGCCGTAGCTGGCGATGCCGTCGGCGAACTCGTCGCGGGTCTGCTTCTCGATCTTCTTCGCCAGTTTCGGCTGCATCAGGCCAGAGGTGCGCTTCTGCACCAGGTCTTCCAGCTCGATACCGTCGATGATGTCCAGCGGGTCAAGGACGTTGCCCTTGGACTTGGACATCTTCTGGCCCTGACCATCACGCACCAGACCGTGTACATAAACGGTCTTGAACGGTACCTGCGGCGTGCCGTCCTCGTTCTTGATCAGGTGCATGGTCAGCATGATCATCCGGGCAACCCAGAAGAAAATGATGTCGAAGCCCGTCACCAGCACGTCGGTGGAGTGGAATTTCTTCAGGAATTCGGTCTTTTCAGGCCAGCCCAGAGTGGAGAACGTCCACAGACCGGAACTGAACCAGGTGTCGAGTACGTCATTGTCCTGTTGCAGCGCCACGTCCGGGCCAAGGTTGTGCTTGGCACGCACTTCGGCTTCGTCGCGACCGACATAGACTTTGCCCGACTCGTCGTACCAGGCCGGAATCCGGTGGCCCCACCACAGCTGACGGCTGATGCACCAGTCCTGAATGTCACGCATCCACGAGAAGTACATGTTTTCGTACTGCTTCGGTACGAACTGAATGCGACCGTCTTCAACGGCAGCAATCGCAGGCTCGGCCAAAGGCTTGGTCGACACGTACCACTGGTCGGTCAGCCACGGCTCGATGATGGTGCCGGAGCGGTCGCCTTTCGGCACTTTCAGGGCGTGGTCGTTGACGCTGACCAGCAGGCCGGCGGCGTCGAACGCAGCAACGATCTGCTTGCGCGCTTCAAAACGCTCGAGGCCGGCGTATTCAGCTGGAATTGCGCCGTCGATGCTGTCGTTCAGCGTGCCGTCGAGGTTGAACACCTGGGCTGCCGGCAGCACGTTGGCGTTCTTGTCGAAGATGTTCAGCAGCGGCAGGTTGTGGCGCTTGCCGACTTCGTAGTCGTTGAAATCGTGGGCCGGGGTGATTTTCACGCAGCCTGTGCCGAATTCAGGATCGCTGTAATCGTCTG
>NZ_JBIVMX010000134.1:0-3611 GCF_044753305.1 Pseudomonas sp. NPDC088429
AGCCGATCTGGTGATCTTCAATCACATCCTCACGCCCAGTCAGGAACGTAACCTCGAACGTGTTTTCGAGTGTCGCGTGATCGACCGTACCGGCGTGTTTCTCGATATTTTCGCCCAACGCGCCCGTACCCATGAAGGCAAGCTCCAGGTCGAACTGGCCCAGCTTGACCACATGAGCACCCGCCTGGTTCGTGGCTGGACTCACCTTGAGCGTCAAGGTGGCGGTATCGGCATGCGTGGCCCGGGTGAAACCCAACTCGAAACCGACCGCCGTTTGCTGCGGGTTCGCCTGCGCCAGATCAAGGGCCGGCTCGAGAAGGTGCGCAGCCAGCGCGAGCAGTCGCGTCGCGGCCGTTCCCGCGCGGATATCCCGACCGTTTCTCTGGTGGGATATACCAACGCCGGCAAATCCACACTCTTCAACAACGTGACGAAATCCGACGTCTACGCGGCCGACCAATTGTTCGCCACGCTGGATCCGACCCTGCGCCGTCTCGACATTGACGACCTGGGGCCGATTGTTCTGGCGGACACGGTGGGCTTCATTCGTCACTTGCCGCACAAGCTGGTTGAAGCATTTCGGTCTACCCTCGAAGAGTCGAGCAACTCCGATCTGCTGTTGCACGTGATCGATGCAGCAGAACCGGATCGCATGTTGCAGATCGAGCAGGTGATGGTGGTGCTGGGCGAGATTGGTGCCCAGGACTTGCCGATCCTCGAGGTCTATAACAAACTCGATTTGCTTGAAGGCGTTGAGCCACAAATCCAGCGCGACGAAAACGGCAAGCCCCAGCGGGTCTGGCTTTCGGCGCGTGATGGCAGTGGTCTGGAATTGCTTGAACAAGCCATCGCCGAATTGCTCGGCAGTGATTTGTTTGTCGGTACCCTGCGCTTGCCGCAACGATTCGCCCGACTGCGTGCGCAGTTTTTCGAACTTGGTGCGGTACAGAAAGAAGAACACGACGAAGAAGGCATCAGTTTGCTGGCCGTTCGTTTGCCCCGGGTCGAGCTGAATCGACTGGTAAGCCGCGAAGGATTGCAGCCGATGGAATTCATCGAGCAACACACTTTGCAATAAAAGCCTGAAGAAGCGGTTGTGCCGTGACGGCAGGCATTCTGTAGCATTGGTCGGCGCGCCGTGGGTGCGTCTTTGCTTTATCAGATGGAGAGCGCTATGGCTTGGAATGAGCCGGGTGGCAACTCGAATAATCAGGATCCTTGGGGTGGCAAACGCCGCAATAACGGCGACCGCAAGGGGCCACCAGATCTCGACGAGGCCTTCCGAAAGCTGCAGGAAAGCCTGAACGGGTTGTTCGGTGGTGGTAAAAAACGCGGTGATGACGGCGGGGGTTCCGGCAAAAGCCGTGGCGGCTTCGGCGGTCTGATCGGCATCGTCCTCGTCGTGCTGGCGGCTATCTGGCTGTACAGCGCGGTCTATGTGGTCGACGAGCAGGAGCAGGCCGTGGTGCTGCGCTTCGGCAAGTACTACGAGACTGTTGGCCCGGGCCTGAACATCTACCTGCCGCCGATCGACAAGAAGTACATGGAAAACGTAACGCGTGAGCGTGCGTACACCAAGCAGGGCCAGATGCTCACCGAAGACGAGAACATCGTCGAAGTGCCGCTGACCGTGCAGTACAAGATCAGCAACCTGCAGGACTTCGTGCTGAACGTCGATCAGCCGGAAATCAGCCTGCAACATGCGACCGACAGCGCCCTGCGCCACGTGGTGGGTTCGACCGCCATGGATCAGGTGCTGACCGAAGGTCGTGAATTGATGGCCAGCGAAATCAAGGAGCGTCTGCAACGCTTCCTCGATACTTACCGCACCGGTATCACTGTGACTCAGGTCAACGTACAGAACGCGGCAGCCCCGCGTGAAGTGCAGGAAGCCTTCGATGACGTGATCCGCGCCCGTGAAGACGAGCAGCGTTCGCGCAACCAGGCTGAAACCTACGCCAACGGCGTCGTGCCGGAAGCCCGTGGTCAGGCCCAGCGCATCATCGAAGATGCCAACGGTTACCGTGACGAAACGGTCTCGCGTGCCAAGGGTGAGGCGGATCGCTTCACCAAACTGGTCGCCGAGTATCGCAAGGCACCTGAAGTCACCCGCGAGCGTCTGTACCTGGACACCATGCAGGAAGTCTTCAGCAACACCAGCAAGGTACTCGTGACCGGTAACAAAAACGGCCAGAGCAACCTGTTGTACCTGCCGTTGGACAAAATGATTCAGAACAGCTCGGGCAGCAATGCGCCGGTCACCGGTTCGGCCGCTGCCAGCAACAACACGGATGCCGCGCCGCACGTCACTGACCTGCCGCAGACGCGCACAAGGGAGACCCGCTGATGAGCAATAAATCGCTGATCGCCCTGATCGTTGGCGTCGTTGTGCTACTGGTGGGCTGGAACTGCTTCTACATCGTGGCTCAGACCGAGCGTGCGGTGATGCTGCAATTCGGTCGCGTGGTTCAGGCTGATGTTCAGCCGGGCCTGCATGTGAAGGTGCCTTACGTTAACCAGGTGCGTAAATTCGACGCACGTCTGATGACGCTGGATGCACCGACACAGCGCTTCCTGACCCTGGAAAAGAAAGCTGTCATGGTCGATGCCTACGCCAAGTGGCGCGTGAAAGATGCCGAGCGCTTCTACACCGCAACTTCCGGCCTCAAGCAAATCGCCGACGAGCGTCTGTCCCGTCGTCTCGAATCCGGTCTGCGTGACCAGTTCGGTAAGCGCACCCTGCACGAAGTAGTGTCGGGTGAGCGTGATGCGCTGATGGCTGACATCACCGCATCGCTGAACTCGATGGCAGAAAAAGAGCTGGGTATCGAAGTCATCGATGTCCGGGTCAAGACCATCGATCTGCCGAAAGAAGTAAACCGCAGCGTGTTCGAACGTATGAGCACCGAGCGTGAGCGTGAGGCTCGCGAGCACCGCGCCAAGGGTAACGAGCTTGCAGAAGGCATCCGTGCCGACGCCGATCGTCAACGCCGCGTGTTGCTGGCAGAAGCCTATCGTGAATCCGAAGAGGTTCGCGGTGACGGTGATGCTCAGGCCGCTGCGATCTACTCCAAGGCCTACGGTCAGGATCAGGAGTTCTACGGTTTCTACCGTAGCCTGCGCGCCTACCGTGAAAGCTTCGCGAACAAATCCGACGTACTGGTCCTCGACCCAAGCAGCGACTTCTTCCGTTACCTGGAAAAGTCCAAGCCTTGATACGACGTTGACCTGAATCATTCCGCCCGGCGGCTAAAACCTCGGGCGGGGTGATCCTTTCGGAAAACGTGTGTATGATGCGGCAGCCGGGAAATTCCCGGCTTTTTTGCGTCTGCACGTTTGATTGCTGTTTTTTGTTGCAGGCATCGGGTTGAATGGCCCGACAGTTTTTCGAGGAAAGTGATGGGCGAAGCCGCTGACAGGCCTTTCGCTGCGTCGTTCATGCGCGTGCGTTTTGAACGGACTGATCATTTTCTGCTTCACTCAAGGCTCGCCCTCGTGCTGGCCGCCCGGATCAAAGGGGAATGGCGTAATGGCAACGGTAGACCGCTGGCTGCTGCCAGAGGGCATCGAAGAAGTACTGCCACCGGAGGCGGCGCGCATTGAAGTCGCGC
>NZ_JBIVMX010000135.1:0-3575 GCF_044753305.1 Pseudomonas sp. NPDC088429
GGTCCAACGCCGAACGTGTCGATGGCCATTCTCAACCTCAAGCTTGAGAAAGCCGCCACCCGTGAAGAGATGAACGAGTACCTGCGCTACATGGCGCTGCACTCCGATCTGCACAAGCAAATCGACTTCGTTAACTCGCAGGAAGTGGTTTCGACCGACTTCGTGGGCTCGCGCCACGCTGGTGTGGTCGACGCTGAAGCGACCATCGTTCAGGACAACCGCGTTGTTCTGTACGTCTGGTACGACAACGAGTTCGGTTACAGCTGCCAGGTTATCCGCGTGATGGAAGACATGGCTGATGTGAATCCGCCAGCGTTCCCGCGCTAAGCGATAGCTGCACATGAAAACGCCCCGACTTTGGTCGGGGCGTTTTTGTTTGTGTGCCTTTTAGAGCTGTGTTGTCAGTACCGGCCCCTTCGCGAGCAGGCACACTCCTACATGGGGATTTGTGAACGACACAGATCCAATGTAGGAGTGAGCCTGCTCGCGATAGCTATTTAACGAGCGCCGCCGGGTATGGCCGCTTGCGCCGTGCGCAGTTCATGCTTGTTGCCACGAAACAGCACCAACGTTGCAATCAACCCGAGTACCGCCGCACCACTCAGCCAGATCCCCGGCGCAGCCTTGTTATCCAGCACATGAATCAGGTACGTGCACGCCGCCGGGGTAAACCCGCCAAACGTCGCCGTCGCCAGGCTATAGGCCAGCGAGAACCCGGTTGTACGCACTTCCACCGGCATGATCTCGGTCAGCGCCACCACCATCGCGCCGTTGTACGAGCCGTACAGGAACGACAACCACAACTCGACGATCAGCAAATGGCTGAAGCTCGGATTCGCCACCAACCACGACAGCGCTGGATACGCGGTCAGAATCGCCAGAATCGTCGCCGCCAGCAGTAGGGGTTTACGTCCAATCTTGTCAGACACCGCGCCCATCACCGGCAGCCAGAAGAAATTCGACAAACCAATACACACCGTCACCAGCAACGCATCGAAATCCGACAAGTGCAGCTCAGCCTTGCCGAAAGTCGGGGTGTACGCGGTGATCAGGTAGAAAGACACCGTGGTCATCACCACCAGCGCCATGCCGGCGATGACAATGCCAAAGTTCTGACCGATCGAGCGGACGATTTCCCGCAGGGTAGGGCGATGTTTCCGTGCCTGGAATTCCGGAGTTTCTTCCAGCGAACGACGAATGACAAAGATCACCGGCACAATCATGCAGCCGATCAGGAACGGCACGCGCCATCCCCAATCACCCATTTGTTCCGGACTCAGCCAATGATTGAGGCCGACGCCGAGCAAACCGGCGAACACCACCGCCGCTTGTTGGCTGGCGGACTGCCAACTGACGAAAAAGCCCTTGCGGCCCGGTGTGGCGATTTCTGCCAGATACACCGAGACGCCGCCCAGCTCCACGCCCGCCGAAAAACCTTGCAGCAAGCGGCCAAACAGCACGAGCAAAGGAGCGGCAACGCCGAGGGTGGCGTATCCCGGGACACAGGCAATCAGCACCGTACCGGCGGCCATCAATGCCAGCGTGATGATCAAACCCTGGCGACGGCCATGACGGTCAATGTAGCGCCGAGGAAGATCGCCCCCAGCGGTCGCATCAGGAAACCGGCACCAAAAGTCGCCAACGACAGCATCAGCGAAGCGAAGGCACTGTCAGTCGGGAAGAAGGTTTTGGCGATGGCCGTGGCGTAGAAGCCATAGACCATGAAGTCGAACATTTCGAGGAAGTTGCCGCTGACAACGCGAAAGATCGCTTTGCCTTTGCCCGTGGAAGTGGACATTTTTAGATACTCTTTATTGGATTTTTAGAAGCGCGTTCCATCCGTTGGGAGCGAGCGGGCCCTTTGATTCATAATGGCCGGCGCTGTTTTGCGGGGAGATGAAGAATTGTTCACTGGACGGTTTGTGGGGTTCGTGGTTTTGGCGGCTTTTTTGGCGGCCTGCGGCGAGGGTGAGTCGATGGAAAGCTTTGGCGGGCCAACCATGGGCAGCACGTATTCGATCAAGTACGTGCGTCATGCGGGTGATGCCGATTCCGCGCAAGTTCGCAGTGAAGTAGAAGGGATCCTCGCCGAAGTCGACCAGCAGCTGTCCACTTACCGCAACGATTCCGACATCGAACGTTTCAACGCTTTGCCCGCCAATAGCTGTCAGACAATGCCCGCGTCGGTACTCGAATTGATCCGCGTCGGCGGACTACTGTCAGCGCAAAGCGAAGGTTCCTACGACCTCACCGTTGAACCGCTGATGAATCTCTGGGGCTTCGGCCCGCAGGGTCGCGAAGAAAAAGTTCCCGATGCCGCTGCACTGGCTGAGGTGATGCAGCGGGTCGGTCATCAGCATCTGCACATCAATGGCGATCAGTTGTGCAAGGACGCCGCTGTCGAGGTCGACTTCAATAGTATCGCCGCTGGTTACGCCGTCGACACCATTGCGGCCCGGCTCGACGCCATGGGCATCCACGATTACCTCGCCGAAGCCACCGGCGAACTCAAGGCAAAAGGCAAAAAGCTCGACGGCTCCCCGTGGCGCATTGCTCTGGAAGAACCCCGCGACGATCAACAGATCGCCGAGCGCATCATTGATGTCGACGGCTACGGCGTTTCGACCTCTGGCGACTACCGCAACTATTTCCTGCAGGACGGCCGGCGCTATTCCCACACCTTCGATGCCCGCACCGGTGCACCCGTCCTACACGACCTGGCGTCAGTCACGGTAATTCATCCTTCAGCGTTGATGGCCGATGGACTATCGACGCTGTTGCTTATTCTCGGCCCCGAAAGGGCTATGGACTATGCCGAAAAACATGACATCGGTGCATTCTTGGTGATTCGTGCCGATACAGGTTTCGTCATCCGCACCAGTCCGGCGTTCGAACGCCTCAGTGGCAAAAAAACTGACTGAGAACAATACGAAAGCTGGCGTTGTAGTGCAGGCAAAAGTAGCCTACGACGCGACCAAGGGTTAATGTGCGCGGCGTTGACGCTTCTATAGACTGTGTCCGGGTTCTTGATTGACCCCCAATTGTTCCTTCGCGCCGCCGTTCGGCGTGATTTAGCCGTAGGTGCTGCTGGCACCGCGGCCTGTTCTGAGGAGTACGCATGGCTGTCTACAACTACGACGTGGTGGTACTGGGTTCCGGCCCGGCGGGAGAAGGCGCGGCAATGAACGCCGCCAAAGCAGGGCGCAAGGTCGCGATGGTCGACAGCCGTCGTCAGGTCGGCGGCAACTGCACCCACCTCGGCACCATCCCGTCCAAGGCACTGCGTCACTCGGTGCGGCAGATCATGCAGTTCAACACTAATCCTATGTTCCGGGCGATCGGCGAGCCACGCTGGTTCTCCTTCCCGGACGTGTTGAAAAGCGCCGAGAAAGTCATTTCCAAACAAGTCGCTTCGCGTACCGGCTACTACGCCCGTAACCGCGTCGACGTGTTCTTCGGCACCGGCAGCTTCGCCGACGAGCTAACCATCGAAGTGGTCTGCGCCAACGGCGTGGTCGAGAATCTGGTGGCCAAGCACATCATGATCGCCACCGGTTCGCGTCCTTATCGCGCGG
>NZ_JBIVMX010000136.1:0-3416 GCF_044753305.1 Pseudomonas sp. NPDC088429
AGCAAAAGCATCAGCGTTGAAGTCCGCAAAAAGAAAGTTTTCGTACAGCGCAGCCCGGAAGAAATCGAAGCCGAGCGCAAGCGTGAACTGGATGAGCGTCGCGCAGTAGAAAATGCTGCCCGTCAGAAGGCTGAAGAAGAAGCCAAGCAACGCGCCGAAGTAGAAGCGCGTAACCAGCCTGCTGCTGCGCAGAACGCTAATAGCGCCCCTGCTGCTGCGCCGGTTGCCGCTGCCGAACCTGTACGCGAAAGCGCACCGGTCGCTGCCGCTGCTCCAGCGCCGTCTGCTGAAGTTCGCAACAAGCAGAACGAACAGCGCCGTCCGGACAAGCCACGTGCAGACGATAACAATCGTCGCAGCGGTGGCGGTGATGGCGAGCGCAAAAACGCTCCGCATCGCGCCTCGGTCAAAGAAAAAGCGCCGGCTCCACGTGTGGCGCCACGCACTACCGACGAAGAAAGCGATGGCTTCCGTCGTGGTGGTCGTGGCAAGGCCAAGCTGAAGAAGCGCAACGCTCACGGTTTCCAGAGCCCAACCGGCCCTGTCGTGCGTGATGTGCAGATCGGCGAGACCATCACTGTTGGCGATCTCGCCAATCAGATGTCGGTCAAGGCTGCTGAAATCATCAAGTTCATGTTCAAACTGGGTACTCCAGCGACCATCAACCAGGTGCTTGATCAGGAAACTGCTCAACTGGTAGCCGAAGAACTGGGCCACAAAGTGACCCTGGTCAGCGACACCGCCCTGGAAGATTCCCTGGCCGAGTCCCTGAAGTTTGAAGGTGAGTCGTTCTCCCGTGCACCAGTCGTGACCGTAATGGGCCACGTTGACCACGGTAAAACGTCCCTGCTCGACTACATCCGTCGTGCCAAGGTAGCTGCTGGCGAAGCCGGTGGTATCACCCAGCACATCGGTGCATACCACGTTGAAACCGAACGCGGCATGGTCACCTTCCTCGACACCCCGGGTCACGCTGCGTTTACCGCAATGCGTGCCCGTGGTGCCAAGGCGACTGACATCGTGATCCTGGTGGTTGCAGCGGACGACGGCGTGATGCCGCAGACCATTGAAGCTGTTCAGCACGCGGTAGCGGCTGGCGTTCCACTGGTTGTAGCGGTGAACAAAATCGACAAGCCGGGCGCCGATCTCGATCGCATCCGTAGCGAACTGTCGGTTCACGGCGTGACCTCCGAAGAGTGGGGCGGTGATACGCCGTTCGTACCGGTTTCGGCGAAAGTCGGTACTGGCGTGGACGAACTGCTCGAAGCTGTTCTGCTGCAAGCTGAAGTTCTCGAACTGAAAGCAACTCCATCGGCTCCTGGCCGTGGCGTTGTGGTTGAATCGCGTCTCGACAAAGGTCGTGGCCCGGTTGCAACCGTTCTGGTTCAAGACGGTACCCTGCGCCAAGGCGATATGGTGCTGGTCGGTTCGAACTATGGCCGCGTGCGCGCCATGCTCGACGAGAATGGCAAGCCAATCAAAGAAGCCGGTCCTTCCATCCCTGTCGAGATCCTCGGCCTGGACGGTACCCCGGACGCTGGCGACGAGATGAGCGTGGTTGCTGACGAGAAGAAAGCCCGTGAAGTGGCTCTGTTCCGTCAAGGCAAGTTCCGCGAAGTCAAACTGGCTCGCGCTCACGCCGGCAAGCTGGAAAACATCTTCGAAAACATGGGTCAGGCAGAGAAGAAGACGCTCAACATCGTCCTCAAATCCGACGTCCGTGGTTCGCTGGAAGCGTTGAACGGTGCCTTGAATGGCCTGGGCAACGACGAAGTACAAGTGCGCGTAGTAGGCGGCGGCGTGGGTGGTATCACCGAATCCGACGCTAACCTGGCACTGGCTTCGAACGCTGTACTGTTCGGCTTCAACGTGCGTGCCGATGCTGGCGCACGGAAGATCGTCGAGCAGGAAGGTCTGGATATGCGTTACTACAACGTGATCTACGACATCATCGAAGACGTCAAGAAAGCCCTGACCGGTATGCTCGGCAGCGATGTTCGCGAGAACATCCTGGGTATCGCCGAAGTGCGTGACGTGTTCCGTTCGCCGAAGTTTGGCGCGATCGCTGGTTGCATGGTGATCGAAGGTGTTGTGCACCGTAACCGTCCAATCCGCGTACTGCGTGAAGACATCGTTATCTTCGAAGGCGAGCTGGAATCCCTGCGCCGCTTCAAGGATGACGCTTCCGAAGTACGTGCCGGCATGGAATGCGGTATCGGCGTTAAGAGCTACAACGACGTTAAAGTCGGCGACAAGATCGAAGTCTTCGAGAAGGTTCAGGTTGCTCGCAGCCTCTAACTCGCGCACTTCAGGAGCCGTGATGGCCGGCCGCACTCAAGGGTGTGGCGCATCACAAGGACTCTAAACGCAACGCCCGGTCTGGCATTTGTCAGGCCGGGCGTTTGCCGCTTTCAGACCTTGCGGGTTTCACCGTAGGGCAGTAACAGGTAACAAAATCATGGCAAAAGAATACAGCCGTACCCAACGTATCGGCGATCAGATGCAGCGCGAGCTGGCCCAACTGATCCGTCGTGAAGTCAAAGATCCACGTGTGGGTCTGGTCACCATTACCGCCGTTGAAGTCAGCCGTGACGTCGGTCACGCGAAGATTTTCATCACCGTGATGGGGCAGGACAACGCTGAAGACATCGCGCAAAGCATCAAGGTGCTGAATGCCGCCGCAGGTTTCCTGCGCATGCAACTGGCCCGTGAAATGAAGCTGCGCAGCGTGCCGCAACTGCACTTCCACTACGACGAATCCGTCGTCCGTGGCGCGCATTTGTCAGCGCTGATCGAGCGTGCCGTGGCTGAAGACAATCAGCACCCGGTCGCTGCTGAACCTGAAGACACCAAGGAGTAATTCGGTGGCTCAGGTCAAACGTATCCGTCGTAACGTCAGCGGCATTATCCTGCTCGACAAGCCGTTGGGGTTCACCTCCAACGCCGCGTTGCAGAAGGTTCGCTGGTTGCTCAACGCCGAGAAGGCCGGTCACACCGGCAGCCTCGATCCGCTGGCCACCGGCGTCTTGCCGTTGTGCTTTGGCGAGGCGACCAAGTTCTCGCAATACCTGCTCGATTCCGACAAGGCCTATGAAACCCTGGCGCAGCTGGGCAAGACCACCACCACGGCCGATGCCGAGGGTGAGGTTTTGCAGGAGCGTCCGGTGACCGTTGGTCGCACCGATGTCGAAGCGGCATTGCCGAAATTTCGTGGGCAAATCAGTCAGATACCGCCGATGTACTCGGCGCTCAAGCGTGATGGCCAGCCGCTGTACAAGCTGGCGCGTGCAGGCGAAGTAGTGGAGCGCGAACCGCGTTCTGTTACTATTGCGCGCTTGGAATTACTGGCCTTCGAAGGCGATACTGCGCGTCTTGCGGTGGATTGCAGCAAGGGCACCTATATCCGCACCCTGTTG
>NZ_JBIVMX010000137.1:0-3301 GCF_044753305.1 Pseudomonas sp. NPDC088429
ATATATTTTCAGTAGTGCTGTGCTGCTCAGGCCAACTGGGCACACCGGAGTATCATAGTCGAAATGTTCGCTTTGGTAGCCCCCCGGACGTGCTGTTTGCCAATCAGTCGTGTTTTCTTTACTGCCTGTTTCGGCTGAAAGCCCCGGTTTACAAGGGTTTGCGCGGAACGTAAAGACAATAAAAAAACCTGTAAAACCTGCATAAATCCTCCGAAAAGGCTCAAATTCAGCCCTTTTTAGAGGCGCTGAGTCGATTCAAAAGACTTTTTTGATCACTTTTTCACCGGTGTATTTGCCTTGCATTTGGCGATTTGGCCCAGCGCTTTCTGCTGCAATTCAGGGGTCGCCTTGTTGTCCATCAGCGCCTGAATGTCGCTGGCCGGATAAGACTTGATGGCGTCAGCGCCGCAAGCACAATGAGATTTCGCTGCCGCAGCACCGATTTGTTGGGTCGCAGCCTGAGTGCACTGTGCCATGTACTTCTCGCGCTCGCCCTTCGGCCAATCGGCGTGGGCAGTCAACGGCAGCAGCATAACGATAGGGGCGACGACGGCGAACAGGGTATTCAGACGCATGCGAGGATGCTCCTTGTGGGTCAATGTCTTGTTATCTGAGGGCTGAAAGGCCGATCAAGTTCAGCACTCTGGCATAAAAACGGACGATTTGCCTTCTGATCAAACAGAGGCATAAGTGACCGCTCATCTGTGCTAGCATGCCGGGCTCAAGCGTTCTCAGGCGCCGGATGACCTACAGTCCCGGACGCGGTCAACGTGCGAATATTTCTGATTTGAATCCCAGTCACTCTGGTTCGGTTTTCCGGTTGGCCGCAAGGCTCCTGCCGCTGTAAGGCAGGCGTTCGTCATTGAATGGCCTGGATCGGATCTTGTACTGGCTCATCCCAACCCACGTGACCTTTGGTAGGGGTCACCACTAGGAGAGGAGGCGCCATGCCAACTATTACTCTTCCCGACGGCAGTCAACGTTCATTCGATCACCCGGTTTCCGTAGCCGAGGTCGCCGCATCCATTGGTGCTGGCCTGGCCAAAGCCACACTGGCCGGCAAGGTCAATGGTCAACTGGTCGACGCCAGCGACATCATCAGCAGCGACGCGACCCTGCAAATCATTACGCCAAAGGATGAAGAGGGGCTGGAGATCATTCGCCACTCTTGCGCTCACCTGGTGGGGCATGCGGTCAAGCAGCTGTACCCGACTGCAAAAATGGTGATCGGCCCGGTCATCGACGAAGGCTTCTATTACGACATCGCCTTCGAGCGTCCTTTCACTCCGGACGACATGGCTGCGATCGAACAGCGCATGCAGCAGCTGATCGAGAAAGATTACGACGTCATCAAGAAAGTCACTCCGCGCGCCGAAGTGATCGAAGTGTTCAAGGCCCGCGGCGAAGACTACAAGCTGCGTCTGGTCGAGGACATGCCGAACGAACAGGCCATGGGTCTGTACTATCACGAAGAATACGTCGACATGTGCCGCGGCCCGCACGTGCCGAACACTCGCTTCCTGAAATCCTTCAAATTGACCAAGTTGTCGGGCGCCTACTGGCGTGGCGACGCCAAGAACGAGCAATTGCAGCGCGTTTACGGCACCGCTTGGGCAGACAAGAAGCAGCTGGCGGCTTACATCCAGCGCATCGAAGAAGCTGAAAAACGCGATCACCGCAAGATCGGCAAGCGTCTGGGCCTGTTCCACACCCAGGAAGAATCCCCGGGCATGGTGTTCTGGCACCCGAACGGCTGGACTCTGTACCAGGTGCTCGAGCAGTACATGCGCAAGATCCAGCGTGACAACGGCTACCTTGAGATCAAAACCCCTCAAGTCGTTGACCGCAGCCTCTGGGAGAAATCCGGGCACTGGGCCAACTACGCCGACAACATGTTTACCACGCAGTCGGAAAACCGCGACTACGCCATCAAGCCGATGAACTGCCCATGCCACGTGCAGGTGTTCAACCAAGGCCTGAAGAGCTACCGCGAGCTGCCGATGCGTCTGGCAGAGTTCGGTGCCTGCCACCGTAACGAGCCGTCGGGTGCGCTGCACGGCATCATGCGTGTGCGTGCGTTCACTCAGGACGATGCCCACATCTTCTGCACCGAAGAGCAGATGCAAGCCGAATCCGCTGCATTCATCAAGCTGACCATGGACGTTTATCGCGACTTCGGCTTCACCGACGTCGAAATGAAACTGTCCACTCGTCCGGAAAAACGCGTCGGTTCCGACGAGCTGTGGGATCGCGCTGAGGCCGCATTGGCTGCAGCCCTTGATTCTGCGGGCCTGCCGTACGATCTGCAGCCGGGTGAGGGGGCGTTCTACGGTCCGAAGATCGAGTTTTCGCTAAAAGATTGCCTCGGTCGCGTCTGGCAATGTGGTACCTTGCAGCTCGATTTTAACCTGCCTGTCCGTTTGGGCGCTGAATACGTCTCCGAAGACAACAGCCGCAAACACCCAGTGATGTTGCACCGTGCGATCCTCGGTTCCTTCGAGCGTTTCGTCGGTATTTTGATCGAGCACTATGAAGGTGCATTCCCTGCGTGGCTCGCGCCGACCCAGGCGGTGATCATGAATATCACTGATAAACAGGCAGATTTTGTTGCAGAAGTTGAAAAAACTCTCAACGAAAGCGGATTTCGTGCCAAGTCCGACTTGAGAAATGAAAAGATCGGCTTTAAAATCCGCGAGCATACTTTGCTCAAGGTTCCCTATCTCTTGGTAATCGGAGATAAGGAAGTCGAGATGCAGACTGTCGCTGTGCGTACTCGTGAAGGTGCTGACCTGGGCTCTATGCACGTCGCCCAGTTCTCTGAGTTTCTCGATCAATCGTTTTCCCGGCGTGGTCGCCCAGATTCGGAGTAATTATTATTAAGCGTGAAATGAGACAAGATAAACGAGCTGCACCGAAAGCCCCGATCAACGAGAATATCTCGGCACGCGAGGTTCGGTTAATTGGGGCTGAAGGTGAACAGCTTGGGATTGTGTCAATTGAAGACGCGCTTCTTAAGGCTGAAGAGGCCAAACTGGATTTGGTGGAAATTTCCGCCGATGCAGTACCCCCTGTTTGCAAACTGATGGACTACGGCAAATCGATCTTCGAGAAGAAGAAGCAGGTTGCTGCGGCCAAGAAAAACCAGAAGCAGATTCAGGTTAAAGAAATCAAGTTTCGTCCAGGGACGGAGGAAGGGGATTACCAGGTAAAACTGCGCAACCTGGTACGTTTACTTAGTGATGGGGACAGGGCCAAGGTATCCTTGCGATTCCGCGGCCGTGTGATGGCCCACCAGGAGCTG
>NZ_JBIVMX010000138.1:0-1116 GCF_044753305.1 Pseudomonas sp. NPDC088429
ACCGATGTGGATCGTGCCCTTGGCATACGGAGGGCCGTCAAGCAGAACGAACTTCGGACGATCCTTGCCAATCTCGCGCAACTTTCCGTACAGGCCAATACTGTCCCAGCGCTGCAGAATCGGCGGTTCGCGATGTGGCAGGCCGGCCTTCATTGGGAAGGCGGTGTCCGGCAGGTTAAGCGTGGCTTTATAGTCGGTCAATTAAGGCTCTTCATTAGCGATGGGCGCTAGGTGCGGCTAGTGCACGGGCGGTGCCGACATCCGCATTGATCGCCGTTTTCAATGCCTCCAGGGAGGCGAAGCGCTGCTCTTCACGCAGCTTTTGGTGGAAAACCACCGTCAAACGCCGGTCATACAGATCGCCGGCAAAATCTAAAAGATGGACTTCAAGGTGGGCCTTGCCATCACCTTGTACCGTAGGCCGCACGCCGATATTGGCGACGCCGGGCCAGGTCTTGCCGTCTATATCGACATCCACCAGATAGACCCCGGTGAACGGCACGCGACGACGCTTGAGTTGAATGTTGGCAGTGGGCGTGCCCAGTTGCCGGGCCAGTTTCTGGCCATGCAGCACGCGACCGGCGATCCGGTACGGGCGACCGAGCAAACGTTCGGCCAAGGCAAAATCGGCGGCGGCCAAGGCGTTGCGCACTTGCGTGCTGCTGACGCGAATGCCGTCCAGCTCGACGGTTTGCGCCGCTTCGACGGTAAAACCGTGAACCTGCCCGGCCTGCATCAGGAAATCGAAATCACCGAGGCGGTCGCAGCCAAAGCGGAAATCGTCACCGACTTCCAGATGCTGCACACCGAGGCCATCCACAAGGATGGTGTCGACGAACTCACTGGCGCTGAGTTTGCTCAAGCGCTGGTTGAACGCCAGACACAACACCCGGTCGACGCCTTCGGCGGCCAGCAGTTGCAGCTTGTCGCGCAACCGGGCCAGACGTGCCGGCGCGGTCTCGGGGGCAAAGAATTCCCGTGGCTGCGGCTCGAAAATCACCACGCAGCTGGGTACGCCCAACTCGAGCGCACGCTCACGCAGTCGGGCCAGGATAGCCTGGTGACCACGGTGAACACCGTCAAAGTTGCCAATAGTGGCGACGCAGCCCCGATGCT
>NZ_JBIVMX010000138.1:1126-3164 GCF_044753305.1 Pseudomonas sp. NPDC088429
GGCGCAAGTTGTGGAGGCCTCGAACCAGCTGCATAACGCGCTTCTTGCTCATAAAGTGGTCGATTATAACCACACCCGACGGCCGACGACAGGCAACACCGTAACGCAAAGTGAACGAGCCGACAAAACTGCCGGCCCGCGCCCCTCCATAAAGAGAAAAACCTTAGCTCAAGGCCTTGCGATTGAAGTCGCGCAGGCGGAAACCGAGCAGCAGCAACATACCGAAATAGGACACCACGCCCGCCGCGACCAAGGCGCCCAGACGCAGGAAGCGCTCAAGCATGTGCCCTTGATCCCATGGCGGCATGAAATGCATGCCGATCAACAGCACCACGGACATCACCGCCACCGCGACCACCAGTTTGAAACCGAACTTGGCCCAACCCGGCTGCGGCTGATACATCTGCTGCTTGCGCAGCTGATAGAACAGTAGCCCGGCGTTCAGGCAGGCACCCGCACTGATGGCCAAGGCCAGACCGGCGTGAGCCAGTGGGCCGATCAGCACCAGGTTGAACAGTTGAGTAACGACCAGAGTGAAGATTGCGATTTTTACCGGGGTTCGGATGTTTTGTTGCGCATAAAAGCCCGGCGCCAACACTTTGATCACGATAATCCCGAGCAGGCCGACAGAATAAGCAATCAGCGCACGCTGAGTCATCTCGGCGTCAAAGCCGCTGAACTGACCGTACTGGAACAGCGAAACGGTCAGCGGCTCGGCGAGAATCCCCAGCGCCAGCGAGCACGGCAGCACCAGCACAAAGCACAGACGCAGGCCCCAATCGAGGATCCGCGAATACTCGTGACGATCCTTGCTCGCATAGGTTTTTGCCAATGTCGGCAGCAAAATCGTGCCCAACGCCACGCCAAGCACACCGGATGGCAACTCCATCAAACGGTCGGCGTAGTACATCCACGACACCGAACCTGCGACCAGAAACGAGGCGAAGATAGTGTTGATGATCAGCGAAATCTGGCTGACCGAGACACCGAGGATCGCCGGCAGCATCTGCTTCATCACGCGCCACACGCCGGTATCGCGCAGGTTCAGACGCGGCAGCACCAGCATGCCGATCTTTTTCAGGTGCGGCAGTTGATAGAGCAGCTGCGCCAGACCACCAACCAATACCGCCCAACCGAGGGCCATGACCGGTGGATCGAAGTACGGCGTGAGGAACAGCGAGAACACGATCATGCTGACGTTAAGCAAGGTCGGCACAAATGCGGGCACCGAGAAACGATTCCAGGTATTGAGGATCGCGCCGGCCAGCGATGACAGCGAGATCAGCAATATATAGGGGAACGTCACCCGCAACAGATCAGAGGTGAGCTGGAATTTTTCCGGCGTATCGGTGAAACCGGGCGCCGTGGCCCAGATCACCCAAGGCGCCGCGATCATGCCCAGTGCGGTGACGATCGCCAGTACCAGCGTCAGCAAGCCCGATACGTAGGCAATGAAGGTACGGGTCGCCTCTTCGCCCTGCTGACTTTTGTATTCGGCCAGAATTGGCACGAATGCCTGGGAGAAAGCGCCCTCGGCAAAAATTCTTCGCAACAGATTGGGCAGTTTGAAGGCGATAAAGAAGGCGTCTGTCGCCATCCCGGCGCCGAATGTGCGGGCGATAAGCGTGTCACGAACAAAACCCAGAATCCGGGAAAGCATAGTGATAGAGCTGACGGCGGCCAACGATTTGAGCAGATTCATTGAGGGAATTTGTGCCTGTCGATAAACAGCAGGCGAATTAAGCGCCTACTTATGCGATACTCCGCGCCGCAGCAGCACAGAGCCAAAGCTCGCGAGTTTACAGGTCAAGCGCCGGAAATAAATATCCCGCCTCTTTATACCTACCACTTAGCGGAACGATTCAAGTGCCCTTGACAAGACTTCTCTTCATCGGCATGATTCGCGGCCTATTTTGTTTGCTATTTCCTAAAAAGTCTTTCGAGGAGCTCGACGGTGGCCAACTCACCTTCCGCCAAAAAACGTGCAAAAAAGCATTAGAAGCGACGAAGCCACAACGCAACCATCCGTACCATGGTA
>NZ_JBIVMX010000139.1:0-3045 GCF_044753305.1 Pseudomonas sp. NPDC088429
GACGATCCTGCTGACCGCACTGCTGGGTATCCTCTCTGTACTCTGCTCGTCGAAAGTTTTTCAACCTGACGCTGTATTCTTTCACCTGACCCTTATGTCTATCCTTCGCTGCTACCTCGGCGTGGTACTCGCCCTCGACCTGTTCATGTTCTTCTTCTTCTGGGAAATGATGCTGGTGCCGATGTACTTCCTCATCGCGCTCTGGGGTCACAGTTCTTCGGACGGCAAGAAAACCCGGATCTACGCGGCGACCAAGTTCTTCATCTTCACTCAGGCGTCCGGCCTGATCATGCTGGTGGCGATCCTCGGTCTGGTGCTGGTCAACTTCAACAACACTGGCGTGATTACCTTCAACTACGCCGACCTGTTGAAAACCAAGATGTCGATGACCACCGAGTACATCCTGATGCTCGGCTTCTTCATCGCCTTCGCGGTCAAGCTGCCGGTTGTACCGTTCCACTCGTGGTTGCCTGATGCTCACGCCCAGGCGCCGACTGCAGGTTCCGTCGACCTCGCCGGTATCTTGCTGAAAACCGCTGCTTACGGTCTGCTGCGTTTCGCCCTGCCGCTGTTCCCGAATGCCTCGGCCGAGTTCGCGCCGATCGCCATGACCCTCGGTCTGATCGGGATCTTCTACGGTGCGTTCCTCGCGTTCGCGCAAACCGACATCAAGCGTCTGATCGCCTTCTCGTCCGTTTCCCACATGGGTTTCGTGTTGATCGGCATCTACTCCGGCAGCCAACTGGCCCTGCAAGGTGCAGTGATCCAGATGCTCGCGCACGGTGTGTCGGCGGCGGCACTGTTTATCCTCAGCGGTCAGTTGTACGAGCGTCTGCACACTCGTGACATGCGTGAGATGGGCGGTGTGTGGTCGCGTATCGCTTACCTGCCGGCAATCAGCCTGTTCTTTGCAGCCGCGTCCTTGGGTCTGCCGGGTACCGGTAACTTTGTCGGTGAGTTCCTGATCCTGATCGGCTCTTTCGCGAGCTGGCCGTGGATTACTGCGATTGCCACTTCCGGTCTGGTGTTCGGTTCGGTCTACTCGCTGATCATGATCCACCGTGCTTACTTCGGCCCGGCGAAATCGGATTCGATCCTGCACGGTATGGACGCTCGCGAACTGATCATGGTGCTAGGCCTTGCGGTGTTGCTGATCTACATCGGCGTCTACCCGCAACCGTTCCTCGACACTTCTGCCGCCACGATGCATGGCGTTCAGCAGTGGCTCGGCACCGCCTTCACTCAACTCGCTTCGGCCCGGTAAGAGCGCTATGGAATTCACGATTCAACACTTTATTGCGCTTGCGCCACTGTTGATCACCAGCCTCACCATTATCGTGGTGATGCTGGCAATCGCCTGGCGCCGCAACCACTCGCAGACCTTCCTGATTTCGGTGGCGGGTCTGAACCTGGCCCTGTTGTCGATCCTGCCTGCCCTGAAAGTCGCGCCTCTGGCCGTGACCCCGTTGCTGCAGATCGACTCGTTTGCCTGCCTGTACATGGCGCTGATTCTGGTCGCCACTCTCGCCTGCGTCACCCTCGCCCACGCCTATTTGGGTGATGGCGGTTCGGGTTACCCGGGCAACCGTGAAGAACTGTACTTGCTGATCCTGATGGCCGCCGCCGGTGGTCTGGTTCTGGTCAGCGCGCAGCACCTGGCCGGTTTGTTCATCGGTCTGGAACTGCTCTCGGTACCGGTTTACGGTCTGGTGGCTTACGCCTTCTTCAACAAGCGTTCGCTGGAAGCCGGCATCAAATACATGGTGCTGTCGGCGGCCGGTTCCGCGTTCCTGTTGTTCGGTATGGCCCTGCTCTACGCTGACGCTGGTTCCCTGAGCTTCACCGGTATCGGCCAGGCACTGGCCGCGACAGGTCTGCCTAGCCCGCTGGCACAACTGGGCCTGGGCATGATGCTGATCGGTCTGGCGTTCAAGCTGTCGCTGGTACCGTTCCACCTGTGGACGCCGGACGTCTACGAAGGTGCTCCGGCGCCGGTGGCCGCGTTTCTTGCGACCGCGTCGAAGGTTGCAGTGTTTGCGGTGATGGTGCGTCTGTTCCAGATCTCCCCTGCTGCCAGCAGTGGTGTACTGAGCGACGTGCTGACCGTTATCGCCATCGCCTCGATCCTGTTCGGTAACCTGCTGGCCCTGACCCAGAGCAACCTCAAGCGTCTGCTCGGTTACTCGTCCATCGCGCACTTCGGCTACCTGCTGATCGCACTGGTGGCGAGCAAGGGTCTGGCGGTGGAAGCCATCGGCGTGTACCTGGTGACTTATGTGATCACCAGCCTCGGCGCCTTCGGCGTGATCACTCTGATGTCCTCGCCGTACAACGGCCGTGACGCGGATGCCCTGTACGAATACCGCGGCCTGTTCTGGCGCCGTCCGTACCTGACCGCCGTGCTGACCGTGATGATGCTGTCGCTGGCGGGTATCCCGCTGACCGCTGGCTTCATCGGCAAGTTCTACATCATCGCCACCGGTGTTGAAGCGCACCAATGGTGGCTGGTCGGTTCGCTGGTTCTGGGCAGCGCCATCGGCGTCTTCTACTACCTGCGCGTGATGGTCACCCTGTACCTGATCGAACCAAACCTGCGTCGCCACGACGCCCAGCTGCACTGGGAACAAAAGGCAGGCGGCGTGATGCTGCTGGCCATCGCCCTGGTCGCATTCTTCCTGGGTGTGTACCCGCAGCCATTGCTGACACTGGTTCAGCAGGCGGGTCTGGCGGGCTGATTGCTCGGCTGGCTACACATGAAAACGGCACCTTCGGGTGCCGTTTTTGTTTTTGTGGGATTTAACATTTTCATTGCCTGACCCATCGCATTCGCGAGCAAGCTCTGCTCCTACGGGTTATGTGTCGTGCACAAATTCTGTGGCCATCCCGGATCATTGTGGAAGTGAGCCTGCTCGCGAAGGCGTCGGCACATTCAACATCTTCATTGCCTGAACCACCGCTTTCGCGAGCAGGCTCGCTCCCACAGGTTATGTGTCGTGCACAAATTCTGTGGCCATCCCGGATCATTGTAGGAGTGAGCCTGCTCGC
>NZ_JBIVMX010000140.1:0-3034 GCF_044753305.1 Pseudomonas sp. NPDC088429
ACCGGCTACCCTTCGATGACCGCCAAGCGTCGTAACAACGCCGCTCACGGTATCGAAATCATCGGCGAGCAACTGCGCTCCATGATGCCGTGGATCGGTGCCAACAAGATCGTCGACAAAGCCAAAAACTAAGTCGTCCTTCTTGTACGGAAAACGCGGCCTCGGCCGCGTTTTTTCGTTTGAGCCGGTGGTTCTGGTATAAAGCTGCAGCGTTTGTGGCCGAACTGTCGTCCTCAAGCACCTGTCGAAATTTCTCCAAACCGTTGCAAGGTAATGTCCATGAGCGAACGTCCCGAAGAGCCGAACAAGGCTTCTGACGCCGAAAGCCTGCTGCCCATCGATGAACACATCGAAGAAGGGCACGACGCAGAAGGTCGTAAAGTCCGGCATCGTGGTATCTATCTGCTGCCGAATCTGTTCACCACTGCGAACCTGTTTGCAGGGTTTTACTCCATCATCAACTCGATGAGCGCACAGGCGGCATTGAGTGCTGGGGATTCCGTCAATGCGAGCAAGTATTTCGCCTTTGCCGCAATCGCGATTTTCGTCGCCATGGTGCTCGACGGCCTCGACGGTCGTGTGGCGCGCATGACCAATACGCAAAGTGCCTTCGGCGCCGAGTACGACTCGCTGTCGGACATGGTCGCGTTCGGTGTCGCACCGGCGCTGCTGGCGTTCGGTTGGGCGTTGGGTGATATGGGCAAGGTCGGCTGGATGGTCGCCTTCATCTATGTCGCGGGCGCGGCATTGCGTCTGGCGCGCTTCAACACCCAGGTCGGCACGGCAGACAAGCGCTATTTCATCGGTCTGGCCAGTCCGGCAGCGGCGGGTGTGGTGGCGGGTATCGTCTGGGCGTTCAGCGATTACGGCATTCAGGGGTCGAAGATGTCGTTCCTCGTTGCGCTGATGGTTGCGGCGGCCGGCATGCTGATGGTCAGCAACATCAAGTACAACAGCTTTAAAGAGCTGGACTTGAAAGGGCGCGTGCCATTCGTGGCGATCCTTGCCGTGGTGCTGGTGTTTGCCGTTGTGTTCAGCGATCCGCCGCGCATTCTGCTGTTGGTGTTCCTCGCCTATGCAGCATCCGGCCCGGTGCAATACTTGTTGCACCTTCGTCGGCACAAAAAAGCCGAGTGATGTAATTTCACGCATACTCCGCAGTCTATGGGTGCATCTGTCCTCCAAAGCTGCGGAGTTGTCATGCTGATCAAAATCCCCAAAGCGTCTGACTGCAACGAGTCGGATGTCACGCCTGAATCCATTTATCTCTCGCGCCGCCAATTGCTCGGTGCCACTGCTGCCGGTATCGCCGTCAGTAGCCTGCCACGCTGGGCCAATGCCGAAGATGCCGCTCGGTACGCCGATGTCGAACCCGGTAAAGCGCCTGCCTGGTTCAGCGACAAGCTGTCCTCTACTAAATGGGGAGCAGTCAACGTCAAGGATGAGGCGATCACGCCTTTTAAAGACGCCACTCACTACAACAACTTCTACGAGTTCGGCACCGATAAGGGGGATCCGGCGGCGAATGCCGGCTCGCTGAAAACCGAACCGTGGAGTGTGGTGATAGACGGCGAGGTGGGTAAGCCGGGGCGATATGCTCTGGAAGACTTCATGAAACCGTATCAACTGGAAGAGCGAATCTATCGCCTACGCTGTGTAGAGGCGTGGTCGATGGTGATTCCTTGGATCGGTTTTCCAATCTCGGCGTTGCTCAAGCAAGTCGAGCCAAACGCTAATGCCAAGTACATCCGCTTTGAAACGCTGCAGGATCCCAAAACCATGCCGGGGCAGCGCTCCGGTTTTGCCTTGATCGACTGGCCGTATGTAGAAGGCTTGCGTCTGGATGAGGCAATGAATCCTTTGGCGATTCTGGCGGTGGGCATGTATGGCCGCGAGTTACCAAATCAGAACGGCGCGCCGCTGCGTTTGGTGGTGCCGTGGAAGTATGGCTTCAAGAGCGTCAAATCCATCGTGCGTATCAGTCTGGTCAGCGAGCAGCCGAAAACCACTTGGCAAAGCATTGCGGCGGATGAGTATGGGTTCTACGCGAACGTGAATCCAACGGTTGATCACCCACGCTGGACGCAGGCACGGGAGCGACGGTTGCCGAACAGCCTGTTCAAACCGAACGTGCGCGATACGCAGATGTTCAACGGCTACTCGGATGAAGTCGCTTCTTTATATACAGGGCTCGATCTGCGGAAGAACTACTGATGCGCTTTCCGTTCTGGCGTATAGGCGTTTTCATTGCGGCAGCGATCTGGCCGATGCTTTGGTTGTATCAAGCGCTTGAGGATTTGCTCGGCCCTGATCCCGGCAAAGTGTTGGTCGATCGGCTGGGGTTGGGAACCTTGGTGTTGTTGCTGATCACCCTGAGCATGACGCCGATGCAGAAACTCACCGGTTGGGCGGGGTGGATTGCGGTTCGCCGGCAGTTGGGGCTTTGGTGTTTCGCCTATGTGGTGTTGCACCTGTGCAGTTATATGGCGTTTATCCTGGGGTTTGACTGGTCGCAGCTGGCGGTCGAGTTGCGCAAGCGGCCTTACATAATAGTAGGGGCGTTAGGTTTTCTAGGATTGTTGGCGTTGGCGGTGACGTCCAATCGCTACAGTCAGCGTCATTTGGGCTCGCGCTGGAAGAAGCTGCATCGCCTGGCGTACGTGATTCTGGGTTTGGGTTTACTGCATATGCTGTGGATCGTGCGCGCTGATCTTGAGGAATGGGCGATCTATGCCTTTATAGGTGCAGTGCTTATGCTGCTGCGTATACCGCCCGTGACGCGGCGTATCCCGCGTTTGCTGGCCAGAAAGCCGGTTTTGCAAGAAAAGCGAAATTAACGGTTGACTGCAAATCCCAGGCGTCTATAATTCGCCCCACTTCCGGCGCAGTCGAAACGGAAAACTCCTTGAGATTCAATGAGTTATGCAGTTTTCGGCAGTAGGTTGCTTCAGTTCATCGAAGCCAAAAGGAAGTTGAAAAAGAGGTGTTGACAGCAGCGTGTAACGCTGTAGAATTCGCCTCCCGCTGACGAGAG
>NZ_JBIVMX010000141.1:0-2960 GCF_044753305.1 Pseudomonas sp. NPDC088429
GGGCGAATGCCTTTCTTGATGTAAGGCGCGGCGATGTCCTGGTTGACGTCGTAGCTGAGCTTGACGCTCAGGCCCGGGTTGTCTTCTTCCAGCAGCACGTCGAATTCTTGCTCGGCGCAGTCGGCGTTATCGCGCAGACGCTGGATCTGGTAGCTGGTTTCAGCCCAGGTACGCTGCAGCAGACGACGCTGGCCTTCGAACACGGTGTCACCGTTGAAGGTGATGTTGATCTGGCCATTGTTGATCGGCTGACCGATCACCGACACGCAGTCGCCCAGACCGGCCGCGCTGAATTGCGCGAGGATGTCTGGCGTGGCGTCCTGACGAACCTGAATCACTGCACCCAGTTCTTCGTTGAACAGGATGGCGGCGATGTCGGCGGTGGTTTCTGCCAGACCGTCGAGGTTCAGGCTCAGACCGCAGTGGCCGGCGAAGGCCATTTCCACCACGGAGGTCAGCAGACCACCGTCGGAACGGTCGTGGTACGCCAGCAGGTGACCGTCGGCGTTGAGGCCCTGGATCACCGCGAAGAAGGCTTTCAGGTCTTCGGCGTCATCGACGTCCGGCGCGTGTTTGCCGAGCTTGCCGTGGGTCTGAGCAAGGATCGAAGCGCCCATACGGTTCTGACCGCGACCGAGGTCGATCAGGATCAGGTCGGTGGTGCCCTTGTCCATGCGCAGTTCCGGGGTCAGGGTCTGACGGATGTCAGCCACTGGCGCGAAACCGGTCACGATCAGCGACATCGGCGAGGTCACGGTTTTTTCTTCGCCGTTATCGCTCCAACGGGTGGCCATGGACATCGAGTCCTTGCCCACCGGAATGGTGATGCCCAGCTCAGGGCACAGTTCCATACCGACCGCTTTCACGGTGTCGTACAGACGCGCGTCTTCGCCCGGGTGGCCGGCAGCGGACATCCAGTTCGCCGACAGTTTGATGTCGGAGATCTTGTTGATGCGCGACGCGGCAATGTTGGTCAGGGTTTCGCCGATGGCCATGCGGCCCGACGCCGGGGCGTCCAGCAGAGCCAGCGGAGTGCGCTCGCCCATTGCCATCGCTTCACCGGTGTAAACGTCGAAACTGGTGGCGGTGACGGCAACGTCGGCCACCGGAACCTGCCATGGGCCGACCATTTGGTCACGGGCCACGAGGCCGGTGATGGTGCGGTCGCCGATGGTAATCAGGAAGCTCTTGCTCGCCACGGCCGGGTGATGCAGAACGCGTTCGATGGACTCGCTGATGTCGAGGTTCGACGGATCGAAGTCATCGCCCATTTCAGCTTCGCGAACCACCGAGCGGTGCATGCGCGGGGCTTTGCCCAGCAACACTTCCAGTGGCATGTCCACCGGGTTGTTGCCGAAATGGCTGTCGGTCACGGTCAGTTGCGGTTCAGCCGTGGCTTCACCGACAACGGCAAACGGGCAGCGCTCGCGTTCGCAGATCGCCTGGAAGCGCGCGAAGTCTTCAGGGCCGACGGCCAGAACGTAACGTTCCTGGGATTCGTTGGACCAGATTTCGTGCGGGGCCATGCCCGGCTCGTCGTTCGGAATGTTGCGCAGTTCGAAACGGCCACCGCGGTCGCCGTCGTTGACCAGTTCCGGGAAGGCGTTGGACAGACCGCCCGCGCCGACGTCGTGGATGAAGCTGATCGGGTTCTTGTCACCCAGCTGCCAGCAACGGTCGATGACTTCCTGGCAACGACGCTCCATCTCAGGGTTTTCACGCTGTACGGAAGCGAAGTCGAGATCCGCCGAGCTGGTGCCGGTGGCCATCGAGGAAGCCGCGCCACCACCCAGACCGATCAACATCGCCGGGCCGCCGAGGACGATCAGCTTGGAGCCCACGACGATCTCGCCTTTCTTGACGTGTTCTTCGCGGATGTTGCCCATGCCGCCGGCCAACATGATCGGCTTGTGGTAACCACGAACTTCGTCACCGTGCAGGGTGGTGATCGACTGTTCGAAGGTACGGAAGTAGCCAGTCAGGGCCGGACGACCGAATTCGTTGTTGAACGCGGCGCCGCCGAGCGGGCCTTCGATCATGATGTCCAGGGCGGTAACGATGCGCTCAGGCTTGCCGTACGGCACTTCCCACGGCTGTTCGAAGCCCGGGATTTGCAGGTTGGATACGGTGAAACCGGTCAGGCCAGCCTTTGGCTTGGCGCCACGGCCGGTTGCACCTTCGTCACGGATTTCGCCGCCGGAACCGGTCGATGCACCCGGGAACGGAGCAATCGCGGTCGGGTGGTTGTGGGTTTCAACCTTCATCAGGATGTGCACCGGCTCCTGCACCGCACCGTACTGGCGGGTTTCAGGGTTCGGGAAAAAACGGCCGGCGACGTTGCCGACGATCACCGAGGCGTTGTCCTTATAAGCCGACAGAACGCCTTCGCTGTGCATCACGTAGGTGTTCTTGATCATGCCGAACAGGCTTTTTTCCTGGTTCTCACCATCAATATCCCAACTGGCGTTGAAGATCTTGTGGCGGCAGTGTTCGGAGTTGGCCTGAGCGAACATCATCAGTTCGATGTCGTGCGGGTTGCGCTTCAAGCCGTTGAAGGCGTCGACCAGATAGTCGATTTCGTCTTCGGCCAGGGCCAGGCCCAGTTCGGTGTTGGCTTTTTCCAGCGCGGCGCGACCGCCACCGAGGATGTCGATCGCGGTCAGCGGCTTCGGTTCGGCGTGGCTGAACAGACCGGCGGCCTGTTCGAGGTTGGCCAGCACGATTTGCGTCATGCGGTCATGCAACACGTCGGCAATCTGCTGGGCTTCGGCGTCGCTGAACTGACCGGCAACGTAGAAGGCGATACCGCGCTCCAGACGCTGGATCTTGCTCAGGCCGCAATTGCGGGCGATGTCGCTGGCCTTGCTCGACCATGGCGAGATGGTGCCGAAACGCGGCAACACCAGAAACAGACGACCGGTCGGCTCGTGTCCCGGAGCGCTGGGGCCGTACTTCTGAAG
>NZ_JBIVMX010000142.1:0-2862 GCF_044753305.1 Pseudomonas sp. NPDC088429
TCAGCAGGAGAGCGGAAACGGAAGAGACCACGCCGCCGGACATGCCGACAATGACGCGCAACTTGGATGAGTCAGAAGGGGCTGGATCACGCATAGGGATTCAATGAGTGTCTTGAAAAAGGACGCGATTCTAGCAGGCTCACGGCCTCAAGGCTAAAGAGAAGGGCGGATCAGTTCGAGGCTGAAGTGATGCCCGGCCAGATAATCGTCGATGCAACGGATGATCAGCTCACTGCGCCAGTTGTCGCGCTGGGCGATTAATTCGTCGCGGGTCAGCCACTTGGCGCCGACGATGCCGTCGTCCAATTGGTAATCCGGGTGATGTTTAACGGCTTTGGCGCTGAAGCACACGCGCTGGTAGGTCACGCCGTTGCTCGGGGCGGTGTACAGGTAAATACCGATGACGCCGGTGGGCTCGACGTCCCAGCCGGTTTCTTCAAGGGTTTCGCGGATGGCGGCGTCGATCAGGGTTTCGTTCGGGTCGAGATGGCCGGCGGGCTGGTTGAGCACGTTGCGCCCGGCTTTGTGTTCTTCAACCATCAGGAAGCGACCGTTGTCCTCGACGATGGTGGCGACGGTGATGTGGGGGAGCCATTCCATAAAACCTTCCTCAAGTCTGGGGTTGAAATGCAATCCAATGTAGGAGTGAGCCTGCTCGCGATAGCGCATTGTCAGTCACCATAATTGTTGAATGGTATACCGCTATCGCGAGCAGGCTCACTCCTACAAGGGATTTGTGTGAACTCTGGAAACACAAACCCCGGCACCAGGCCGGGGTTTGTTTACCGCGCTACAACCTTAAACCAGCGCAGCAATCGCCGCGTTGAGGGTTGCGCTTGGGCGCATGGCCTTGCTGATCAGCTCGGCATTGGCGTGGTAGTAACCGCCGATGTCGACTGGCTTGCCCTGAACGGCGTTGAGTTCGGCAACGATGGTTGCTTCGTTCTCGGTCAGAGTCTTGGCCAGAGTCGCGAACTGCGCTTGCAGTGCCGCGTCTTCAGTCTGGGCGGCCAGGGCCTGAGCCCAGTACATCGCCAGGTAGAAGTGGCTGCCGCGGTTGTCGATGTTGCCGACTTTGCGCGATGGCGACTTGTTGTTGTCGAGGAACTGGCCAGTGGCCTGATCCAGTGTTTTCGACAGCACCAGCGCTTTCGGGTTGTTGTAGTTCACGCCCAGATGCTCAAGGGACGCTGCCAGTGCGAGGAACTCGCCCAGCGAATCCCAGCGCAGGAAGTTCTCTTCAACCAGTTGCTGCACGTGCTTCGGAGCCGAACCGCCGGCGCCGGTTTCGAACAGGCCACCGCCGTTCATCAGCGGCACGATCGACAGCCTCGTGGCGCTCGTGCCCAGTTCCATGATCGGGAACAGGTCAGTCAGGTAGTCGCGCAGTACGTTGCCGGTCACCGAAATGGTGTCCTTGCCTTCGCGGGTGCGCTGCAGGGTGAACTTCATCGCGTCGACCGGCGCCATGATCTGGATGTCCAGACCGGACGTGTCGTGATCCTTCAGGTACGCCTGAACTTTCTCGATCACTACGCCGTCGTGAGCGCGCATTGGGTCGAGCCAGAAGATCGCTGGCGTGCTGCTGGCGCGAGCACGGTTGACGGCCAGTTTGACCCAGTCCTGGATCGGCGCGTCTTTGGTCTGGCACATGCGGAAGATGTCGCCGGCTTCAACAGCCTGTTCCATCAGCAGGGTGCCTTTGCTGTCGGTCACGCGAACCACGCCGTCAGCCTTGATCTGGAAGGTCTTGTCGTGCGAGCCGTACTCTTCGGCTTTCTTCGCCATCAGACCCACGTTTGGCACGCTGCCCATGGTGGTCGGGTCGAAAGCGCCATTGGCTTTGCAATCTTCGATCACGGCTTGGTAGATGGTCGCGTAGCAACGATCCGGAATCACAGCCTTGGTGTCGTGCAACTGACCGTCAGTGCCCCACATTTTGCCGGAGTCACGGATCATCGCTGGCATCGAGGCGTCGACGATAACGTCGCTCGGCACGTGCAGGTTGGTGATGCCTTTGTCGGAGTTGACCATCGCCAGCGACGGACGAGCGGCGTAGACGGCGGCCATGTCGGCTTCGATCTGCGCTTGCTGCTCAGCCGGCAGGGCTTTGATGCGAGCGTACAGATCGCCGATGCCGTTGTTCAGGTTGAAGCCGATCTCGGCCAGCACGGCTGCGTGCTTGGTCAGCGCGTCTTTATAGAACTCGGCAACGATCTGGCCGAACATGATCGGGTCGGAGACCTTCATCATGGTCGCTTTCAGGTGAACCGAAAGCAGTACGCCTTGGGCCTTGGCGCTTTCGATTTCAGCAGCGATGAACGCGCGCAGAGCGTTTTTGCTCATCACGGCGCAGTCGAGGATCTCGCCAGCCTGAACGGTGGTTTTTTCTTTCAGAACGGTCGCGGTGCCGTCTTTGGCGATCAGCTCGATCTTCACGGCGTCAGCGGCGTCGATCAGGGCAGCTTTTTCGCTGCCGTAGAAATCGCCGGTGCTCATGTGAGCGACGTGGGACTTGGAGTCTTTGGCCCAAGCGCCCATTTTGTGCGGGTGCTTGCGCGCATAGTTTTTAACCGACAGCGGAGCGCGACGGTCGGAGTTGCCTTCACGCAGAACCGGGTTCACGGCGCTGCCCTTGACCTTGTCGTAACGCGCCTTGGCATCTTTGTCGGCGTCGCTGGTCACGGTTTCCGGGTAGTCCGGCAGGTTGTAACCCTGCGCTTGCAGCTCTTTGATCGCGGCTTGCAGCTGAGGCACCGAAGCGCTGATGTTCGGCAGCTTGATGATGTTGGCTTCAGGCGTAACGGCCAGGTCGCCCAGTTCGGCGAGGTGGTCGGCTACGGCTTTGTCACCCAGTTGCTC
>NZ_JBIVMX010000143.1:0-2774 GCF_044753305.1 Pseudomonas sp. NPDC088429
CGGCACCCAGGCCTACTACGAAGGAAGCGGTGTTAACCACTTCTTCTACTTTACCACCCAGTCGCACGGCAACGATCTACTAGACGCGCTCTTCGATGGTGCTCATACCTTGTTTTCACTCCTAATGGACAAATTCAGGCAGTTCGCGGGTCATATCGGTGTCGATAAACCCTGGGGTTACCGAGTTGACCGTAATCGAACGCGAACCGACTTCACGCGCCATGGCACGACTGAAACCTTCCAGACCGGCCTTGGCGGCTGCATAGTTTACTTGGCCAGCGTTGCCCATGGCACCCACTACCGAGCCAATACTGATAATTCGACCCCAGCGCGCCTTGGTCATGCCGCGCAGAACGCCCTTGGACAGGCGGAATAGACTGTTCAGGTTGGTATCGATCACGTCGTACCACTCATCGTCTTTCATGCGCATCATCAGGTTATCGCGGGTGATGCCGGCATTATTGACCAGGATCGCCACTGGCGCACCGAACTGCTCCTGAATGCTCGCCAGCACAGCGCTGACCGATTCATCGCTGGTCACGTTCAGCTCAAGGCCAGTGCCCTGAATACCGTTTTCCTTCAGGGTTGCAGCAATGCGCTCAGCACCCGAAGCCGAGGTCGCGGTGCCAATAACGATGGCGCCCTGACGACCCAGTTCCAGCGCGATGGCCTGGCCAATGCCACGGCTTGCGCCGGTGACCAGTGCAACTTTACCTTGCAGACTCATGCAAGTTTCTCCTGATTCAGGCTTGCGCTGCGCGAGCGGCAGCGAAAGCGTCTGGGGTATTGAGGTTGGAAGTCGCCACGCCTTCAGCGCAACGTTTGTTCAGACCGGCGAGGACTTTGCCCGGGCCGCACTCGACCAGATTGGTCGCGCCCTTGGCGGCCAGCGTCTGTACCGATTCAACCCAGCGCACTGGCTTGTAGAGTTGCTCGAGCAGATCACGCTTGAGGGTTTCCAGATCAGCCGGCACCTGCGCGCTGACGTTCTGCACCACCGGGATCTGCGGCGCCTGCCAGTCGATGGCGGCGATGGATTCGGCAAAGCGCTCGGCGGCCGGACGCATCAGCTCGCAGTGCGACGGCACGCTCACCGGCAGCGGCATGGCACGCTTGGCACCACGGGCCTTGCAGCCTTCGATGGCGCGCTCAACGGCAGCCTTGGCGCCGGCGATAACGACTTGGCCAGGCGAGTTGAAGTTGACGGCGCTGACCACTTCTCCTTGCGCTGCTTCGGCGCAGGCTGCCAGCACGTCAGCGTCTTCCAGACCGAGGATGGCGGCCATGCCACCCTGCCCGGCCGGAACCGCTTCCTGCATCAGTTGGCCACGGCGCTCAACGAGCTTCACCGCGTCAGCCAGCGTCAGGCTGCCAGCGGCAACCAGCGCGCTGTATTCACCCAGGCTGTGACCGGCAACAAAGGCCGGACGCGCGCCACCTTCTGCCAGCCACAGACGCCACAGGGCGATCGAAGCGGTCAGAATGGCCGGTTGGGTTTTATCGGTTTGATTGAGCAGCTCTTCCGGGCCCTGCTGGGTCAGTGCCCACAGGTCATAGCCCAGAGCAGCGGAGGCTTCTTGGAATGTTTCGAGGATCAGCGGGTATTGCGCGCCCAGCTCGGCCAGCATGCCGAGGGACTGCGAACCCTGTCCTGGAAAGACGAATGCGAGGGAAGCAGACATGTAACAAGCCCCTAATGATCTTGTCGTCGGAAAATGACGCCCCGCTTGGGGACGCAAGAAACTGACAGTTGGATGGCCCTTTGAACCGGGCGGTCACATTTAAGCATTGTCCGACGAAAACGCCTAAGACAACAAATCCTCCAGACGACCGTGGAGACGCTCAGGCAAGTTCTCTTGAATCTCGATCAGCGCACGCTGGATCGCACTCTGGAAGCCCTGAACACCGGCCGAACCGTGACTTTTCACGACGATGCCCTGCAAGCCGAGAAAGCTTGCGCCATTGTGTCGCGCCGGCGCCAGATCAGCCTGCAAACGCTTCATCAATGGCAGCGCCAACGCACCCACCGCACGGGACGCCAGATTCTTTTTGAACAGCGCCTCGATGCGCGCAGCAATCATCGTCGCCAGGCCTTCGCTGGATTTGAGCAGAATATTGCCGACGAAACCGTCGCACACCACCACATCCGCCTCGCCACGATACAACCCGTCGCCTTCGATGAAGCCGATGTAGTTGATGCCACGAGCAGCCTGCAACAACGTCGCCGCCAGTTTGACCTGCTGGTTACCCTTGATGTCTTCAGTGCCGATATTCAGCAGCGCCACACGCGGACGATTAATCCCCAGCGTCTGCGCCGCCACCGAACCCATTACCGCAAATTGCAGCAGATGCTCGGCACTGCAATCGACATTGGCACCCAGATCGAGCAACTGGCAAAAACCCTTCTGCGTCGGAATCGCCGCCACCATCGCCGGGCGATCAATCCCCGGCAAGGTCTTCAGCACAAATCGCGACAGCGCCATCAACGCACCGGTATTGCCGGCACTGACACAGGCTTGCGCCTTGCCATCACGCACCAGTTCCAGGGCGACACGCATCGACGAGTCCGGCTTGCCACGCAGGGCTTGAGTCGGTTTTTCGTCCATGGTGATGACTTCGCTGGCACCCACAATCGTCAGGCGCGCGCGATCGGCAGCCGATTGGCCGTGGATCAATTCTTCAAGAAGGGAGGGTTGACCGACGAGGGTCAGGTGCAGCGAGGGCGTAGCAGAAAGGCAAGCAAGGCTGGCCTGAACAATGCTGCGGGGACCGAA
>NZ_JBIVMX010000144.1:0-2716 GCF_044753305.1 Pseudomonas sp. NPDC088429
GGCAAAAAACAAGCCGAGGATTATACCTGAGCTATGACCTCACGCGCCAGTTGAGGTCGGGTTTGATGCGGAAACATTGCGACTTAGAAGGTCGCGCAGTTGATTTTTCTCTTCAATACTCAGTTCGCTTTGACGGGCTTTCCTGAGTAACTGTTCAAGATTTCGCTCGCGTTGGCGGGCTGACAAGCTAGTAATGGTGTCGAAAAACTGTTGTTCAAGGTTATCTCCGTCAATCAACCACTCCTTTTCTGCCAATGCCTTGAGCAATCGACCCTGTTCAGTGCCGTGCCATCGCGCGATCAACTGAAATGAGTTTAGCTTGGGATTCTTCTGTACGGCTTCGAGCAGCGCCACAAGCAGCTGGGCGTTGGTCTGATTCTCGTCCGCAATGTGCCCGGCATCTTCGACGCGCTCGGCCAGTTGCGGGTGATGGAGCAGTGTGCGCAGGGCGGTCAGGGTTGGCGATTCGACGCCAATCGGCGTGCGCGGGCGTTGCTGATCGCGATCGCCGCCACGCTTGCCGTTTTTATCCCAGGGCTTCTTGTCCCACTTCTTGCCGCCAGCGCCAGGTTTCTTCGGCGTCCACTCCTGCTGCGGCACATACATGTCCTGTGCCTGCGGCTGATGGTAGTCGCTGTAGTCCGGCATTGCGTCGTAATTGATGCCCGGGTCGTAAGCGGGCGGCGCTTCCTGCGGCGCATTTTGCGCAAGCTGACTGACGGTTTCGCTGCTCAGGCCGGTGATTTCGGTCAGGCGCTGACGCATCAGGATGCGCAGGTTGGCGCCCGGCACTTTGTCGATCAACGGTGCGGCGAGGGTGGCCATGTGCGCCTTGCCTTCGAGCGAACGCGGGTCAGACTCTTCGGTCAGTTGCTGGAAGAAATAATCGGCCAGCGGCTGAGCGTGCTGATTGATGCGCGCCTTGAAGGCATCGGTGCCTTCAGCGCGAACCAGCGTATCCGGATCTTCGCCTTCGGGCAGGAACAGAAAGCGTGCGCGACGCCCGTCCTGCAGGCTCGACAGCGTTGCTTCGAGTGCGCGCCACGCGGCGTTGCGGCCAGCCTGGTCGCCGTCGAAACAGAACAACACGTTCGGTACGACGCGAAACAGGCGCTTCAAATGTTCTTCGCTGGTCGCGGTGCCCAACGTTGCGACGGCATTTTTCAGGCCTTGCTGGGCGAGCGCGATGACGTCCATATAGCCTTCGACGACGATGATTTCGTCGAGGTTGCGGTTGTTCTTGCGTGCTTCATATAGGCCGTAGAGTTCCTGACCTTTATGGAAAACCGGGGTTTCCGGGGAGTTCAGGTACTTGGGTTTGTCGTCGCCGAGTACGCGGCCACCGAACGCGATGATGCGGCCACGGGTGTCGCGGATCGGGAACATCACGCGATCGCGGAAGCGGTCATAGCGTTTGCCGGTTTCGGCGTTCTCGATCAGCAGCCCGGCGTCGATCATGGCTTTTTGCTGAAGGGTGTCGCTGCTCAAATGTTTGAACAGGTTATCCCAGCCTGGCGGCGCGAAGCCGAGGCCGAAATCCCGGGCGATCTCGCCGGTCAGGCCGCGACCCTTGAGGTAATCCACGGCAGCTTTGCGCGCGGGGTGGCTCTTGAGGGCCTGCTTGTAAAAATCGGCAGCGGCAGTGAGCAACGGATAGAGCGGCGAATCAGTCGGTTGCCGTGGCTTGCGCTCGCGGCCGCTTTCTTCGCGGGGGATTTCCATGCCGGCGGCTTTCGCCAGATCTTCGATGGCCTGGGGGAAATCCAGGTTGTCGTGATCCATGAGAAAGCCGAGGGCATTACCGCCGGCGCCGCAGCCGAAGCAGTAATAGAACTGCTTGTCGGGGCTGACGCTGAACGACGGGGTTTTCTCTTTGTGAAACGGGCAACAGGCGGTGTAGTTCTTGCCGGCCTTCTTCAATTGCACGCGCGAACTGACCACATCGACGATGTCGGTGCGGTTCAGCAGGTCGTCAATGAAGCTCTGGGGAATTAGCCCGGCCATGGCATTCTCGTCGTCTGCGCTGCAATAAGTCCGATGCGTAAGGCTGCCGGACGCGGGTCGTTGTTTGAAGCGCGCAAAAAGTGCGGCTCGACCGGTGTCGTCTGCGTAATCGCTGTCGGGAAGTGTATCTGCCGAAAAACCACTGACGTTAGTACCTATCAGTCTTCGACTATTTGAAAGTGTTGCGCTGAATCCGCTGACGGCCGGTTGAGGGCCTCGGATAGCTCAATAAAGCGGGCACGCATGCAGGTGCCTTGGGCTGATCGTCGTGAGAGGAATCAGTGGGTGTGCTCGTCAGTAGCCTTGAAAGGCTCGTCAGAAAAGACGTGCACCGCTGGCAAAAGAGCCAGGTCTGACGTGTGAAGCAGATTCGTCTTAGTCGCGTGTGCGGCTTCGACGTTGAAGCATCAAGCGTTTTACGCAAATGCCATTAGCCCGGCTCAGAGCCGGGCTTAGGCAAGAAGCTTGCTACGAACGTCTGTGTATTAGTACAGACGAACGGCGCGGCGCTGTTCGCGCTGAACTTTCTTGGCGTGACGCTTAACAGCGGCTGCTGCTTTGCGCTTACGCTCAGAAGTTGGCTTCTCGTAAAATTCGCGGCTACGAGCTTCAGCCAGTACACCGGCTTTTTCGAAGGAGCGCTTGAAACGACGCAGAGCTGCGTGGATGGGTTCGTTCTCTTTTACTTTGACGGCTGGCATCCAGAGCGTGC
>NZ_JBIVMX010000145.1:0-2599 GCF_044753305.1 Pseudomonas sp. NPDC088429
CGACAACGCCGCCCAGGATCCACATCAGGTTCAGGTGAAAGAAGCCAACGTGACGTTGAATCTCTTTCCACGAGCAGAGTACCGAGAGGATACCCAGCAGACCGGTCAGCAGGATCATCAACAGCGACAGGCCGTCGAGGGCCAGGTGTACGCTGATGCCGAAACGCGCGATCCAGATGTGCTTGAACTCAAGCGCCCAGGTCGGATCGGCGCCAGGCGCCGGGGCAAATGAATAGTCACCGTGGGCCCACAGCCAGAGGCCGAGGGCGAGTTCCAGGGTCATGGTCAACAGCGCAATCCAGCGCGGGAGGGTAGCGCCGAAGCGCTCACCCATCCAGCACAGCAGGCCGCCGATGAAGGGGATCAGGATTAGCCAAGGCAGAATCATGACGGGCTCGTTTCCTTTCGCAAATTCGCAAGGTTCATATCAGACCGCTACCAGCACGATGGCGCCGATAACCAGCACGGCACCAGCAGCCATCGAAGCAGCGTACCAACGCAGTTGACCGGTCTCGGTGCGGCTCAGGGCGGTGTGACCACCCTTGGCCATACGCGGGATCAGACCGATGGTCTGGTCGAGCGGGTCTTTGCGCAGTACGTGGCTGATCGCCAGGTAAGGCTTGACGAACAGTTTGTCGTAGATCCAGTCGAAGCCCCAGGCAGCGAACCACCAGGCCGAAAGGAAACGGCCGATGCCGCTGTTGGCGATCGCCGTGACGAAGCGACGCTTGCCGAGGAACAGCAGCGCTGCCAGGAGGATACCGGCCAGGGCGATGGCGCCCGAAGCGATTTCCAGACTGTGCTTGGCTTCGCCACCGGCATGGCCAACGCTTTCTGGCAGTACGCCGTGCAGTGGCGGAACGATCATCGCGCCGATGGCGGTGGACAATACGATCAGCACCGACAATGGCAGCCAGTGAGCAATGCCGTGACCGGCGTGGGCTTCAGTCTTGGCTTCACCGTGGAACGTGATGAAGATCAGGCGGAAGGTGTACAGCGACGTCATGAACGCGCCGACCAGACCTGCGTAGAGCAGACCGTGGTTGCCGCTGGCGAACGCTTCCCAGAGGATTTCGTCCTTGGAGTAGAAGCCTGCGGTGACCAGTGGCAAGGCAGCCAGTGCCGCGCCGCCGACGATGAAGCTGGCGTAGGCCAGTGGCAGTTTTTTCCACAGACCGCCCATCTTGAAGATGTTCTGCTCGTGGTGGCAGGCAACGATCACCGCACCGGAAGCAAGGAACAGCAGGGCCTTGAAGAAGGCGTGGGTCATCAGGTGGAAAATCGCGCCATCCCAAGCGCCAACGCCCAGCGCCAGGAACATGTAGCCGATCTGGCTCATGGTCGAGTAGGCGAGGATACGTTTGATGTCGGTTTGTACCAGCGCGGCGAAACCGGCCAGTACCAGGGTCACACCACCAACGATGCCCACCAGTTGGAGGATTTCCGGCGCCAGGGTGAACAGGCCGTGGGTACGGGCGATCAGGTAAACACCGGCAGTCACCATCGTTGCGGCGTGGATCAATGCCGAAACCGGGGTCGGGCCGGCCATCGCGTCCGCGAGCCAGGTTTGCAGCGGCAGTTGCGCCGATTTACCGACCGCGCCCCCCAGCAGCATCAGTGTTGCCAGGGTGATCCAGAAGTCGCCGACCTGGAATTTCTGCGGTGCCAGCACCAGCAGTTCCTGGATGTTCAGCGTGCCCACTTGCTGGAACAGGATGAACAGGCCGATGGCCATGAACACGTCGCCGATCCGGGTCACGATGAAGGCTTTGAGTGCGGCGTTACCGTTGTTGCGGTTGCTGTAGTAGAAACCGATCAACAGGTACGAGCACAGGCCCACGCCTTCCCAGCCGAAGTACAGGAACAACAGGTTATCGCCGAGCACCAGAAACAGCATGCTGGCAATAAACAGGTTGGTGTACGAGAAGAAGCGCGAGTAGCCCGCTTCGCCGCGCATGTACCAGGACGCGAACAGGTGGATCAGGAAACCGACGCCAACCACCACGCCGAGCATGGTGATCGACAGGCCGTCGACGTAGAGGGCGAAGTCAGGCTTGAAGCCTTCGACCGCCATCCACTTCCACAGCACCAGGGTGTAGTGACCGCCTTCGGGTGGCGCGACGTTGAATTGCCAGATGACGTAAGCGGCGACAATCGCCGACAAGCCAATGGAACCCACGCCGATCAGCGCCGAGAGGTTTTCCGACCAGCGTCCACGAGAGAACGACAGCAGCAGGAAACCGATCAGAGGGAATACGAAAGTCAGAAAGATCAGGTTCATCCGCGCATCTCACTGGCAGCGTCGATATCGAGCGTATGGAAGCGGCGATACAGTTGCAGCAGGATCGCCAGACCAATACTGGCCTCGGCAGCTGCAAGGCTGATCACCAGGATGAACATGATCTGTCCATCCGGCTGGCCCCAACGGGCGCCCGCGACAATGAACGCCAGTGCAGAGGCGTTCATCATCACTTCCAGACTCATCAACACGAACAAAATGTTGCGGCGGACCATCAGGCCGAATTTATTAATGCTTAAGATGTTTAGTGCAAAGGACTTTACTTGATTGAGTGTGTTAGATGTCTTTTGTTTTTTCTTT
>NZ_JBIVMX010000146.1:0-2568 GCF_044753305.1 Pseudomonas sp. NPDC088429
GGTTGCAACATCTCCCCGGGCGAGCGTTACGGTGAACTGCGTCGCATCGAAAACCGTTTCAACGGTTCGGTGAACCAGTACTTCCTGTGCGACCGTGGCCGTTTCGGTTATGGCTACGTCAACCGCACCGACCGTCCACGTCAGCCGCTGCTGGCCGACGGCACCAAGCTCAGCCTGGACGCCGCACTGGATAAAGCCGCTGACCTGCTGCGCGGTCGCAATATCGTCGGTATCGGCTCGCCGCGTGCCAGCCTCGAAAGCAACTACGCGTTGCGCGAACTGGTTGGCGCCGAGCACTTCTACTCGGGCATCGAAGCGTCCGAACTGGAACGCATTCGTCTGGTCTTGCAGGTGCTGAACGACAGCCCGCTGCCTGTGCCAAACATGCGCGACATCGAAGACCACGACGCGATCTTCGTCCTCGGCGAAGACCTGACCCAGACCGCCGCTCGCGTGGCGCTGTCGCTGCGTCAATCGGTCAAGGGCAAAGCTGAAGACATGGCCGAAGCCATGCGCGTTCAGCCTTGGCTGGATGCTGCGGTGAAGAACATCGGTCAGCACGCGCTGAACCCGCTGTTCATCGCCAGCCTGGCGGAAACCAAGCTCGACGACATCGCTGAAGAATGCGTACACGCTGCTCCGGACGATCTGGCGCGCATCGGTTTCGCCGTTGCCCACGCACTGGATGCCAGCGCCCCGGCCGTTGAAGGTCTGGACGCCGAAGCACTGGAACTGGCTCAGCGCATCGCCGATGCCCTGCTCGCGGCCAAACGTCCGCTGATCATCGCCGGTACTTCGCTGGGCTCCAAAGCCCTGATCGAAGCCGCCGCGAACATCGCCAAAGCACTGAAACTGCGCGAGAAGAACGGTTCGATCAGCCTGATCGTGCCGGAAGCCAACAGCCTCGGTCTGGCCATGCTCGGTGGCGAATCGGTCGACGCGGCGCTGCAAGCCGTCATCGACGGCAAGGCTGACGCGATCGTTGTGCTGGAAAACGATCTGTTCACCCGCACCGCCAAAGACAAGGTCGATGCCGCACTGAACGCTGCGAAAGTAGTGATCGTTGCTGATCATCAGAAGACCGCGACCACCGACCGCGCGCACCTGGTTCTGCCGGCCGCAAGCTTCGCTGAAGGCGACGGTACGCTGGTCAGCCAGGAAGGTCGCGCCCAGCGCTTCTTCCAGGTTTTCGATCCGCAATACCTCGACGCAAGCATCCTGGTTCACGAAGGCTGGCGCTGGCTGCACGCCCTGCGCGCGACCCTGCTGAACCAGCCGATCGACTGGACGCAACTCGACCACGTCACCGCTGCCGTTGCTTCGAGCACCGCGCAACTGGCGCGTATCGTCGACGCTGCACCGTCGGCGGCGTTCCGCATCAAGGGTCTGAAACTGGCGCGTGAGCCGCTGCGTTACTCCGGTCGCACCGCGATGCGCGCCGACATCAGCGTTCACGAACCGCGCACCCCGCAAGACAAAGACACCGCGTTCGCCTTCTCCATGGAAGGTTACTCGGGTTCGGTTGAGCCGCGTCAGCAGGTTCCGTTTGCCTGGTCTCCGGGCTGGAACTCGCCACAAGCGTGGAACAAGTTCCAGGACGAAGTCGGTGGTCACATCCGTGCTGGCGACCCGGGCACCCGCCTGATCGAAAGCACTGGCGATTCGCTGAACTGGTTCGCTGCAGCACCGCGTGCATTCAACCCGGCAGCGGGTACCTGGCAAGCCGTGCCGTTCTTCCACCTGTTCGGCAGCGAAGAAAACTCTTCGAAAGCCGCACCGGTTCAGGAGCGTATTCCGGCCGCTTACGTGGCATTGGCGAAATCCGAAGCGGATCGTCTGGGCGTCAACGAAGGTGCATTGCTGAGCCTGAACGTGGCCGGTCAGACCCTGCGTCTGCCGCTGCGCATCAATGAAGAACTGGGCGCCGGTCTGGTGGCATTGCCTGCGGGCATCGCCGGCATTCCACCGGCATTCGCCGGCGTATCCGTCGACGGTCTGCAGGAGGCAGCGCAATGACCTGGTTCACCCCTGAAGTGATCGATGTGATCCTGACGGTCATCAAAGCCATCGTCATTCTGTTGGCCGTGGTGGTCGCCGGTGCGTTGCTCAGCTTTGTCGAACGTCGCCTGCTGGGCTGGTGGCAGGATCGTTACGGTCCGAACCGCGTTGGCCCGTTTGGTATGTTCCAGATCGCCGCCGACATGCTGAAGATGTTCTTCAAGGAAGACTGGACGCCGCCGTTTGCCGACAAAGTGATCTTCACTTTGGCGCCGGTGGTGGCCATGTCCGCCTTGCTGATCGCGTTTGCGATCATCCCGATCACCCCGACCTGGGGCGTCGCGGATCTGAACATCGGCTTGCTGTTCTTCTTCGCCATGGCCGGTCTGTCGGTCTACGCGGTGTTGTTCGCCGGCTGGTCGAGTAACAACAAGTTCGCCCTGCTCGGCGCCCTGCGTGCTTCGGCGCAGACCGTGTCCTACGAAGTGTTCATGGGCCTGGCCCTGATGGGCATCGTGGTGCAGGTCGGCTCGTTCAACATGCGCGACATCGTCGAATACCAGGCGCAGA
>NZ_JBIVMX010000147.1:0-2525 GCF_044753305.1 Pseudomonas sp. NPDC088429
GGGCGTTGGCCGTGGCAACCGGGTACGGCCAGGGCGTGTTCGCTATCGAGTTTGAAGTCTGCCGGCAATGCTACCAGCTCATCGGCCGGATGAACGCCCTTCATTGCCAGCCAGCGTGTATCGGCATCGCCCAAGTGGCGAGTCCAGTTGGTGAAGTTCTCCATGCTGCTGAACGCCCGGGAAATGATCCCGTTGAACGGTTGCGCAGGCTGGAACGCTTCGACACGACTGTGGATAACTTGCAGGTTATCCAGTTTGAGTTCGAGTTTGACCTGAGTCAGGAAGCGGGTTTTCTTGCCGTTGCTGTCCAGACAGGTCACTTGCGAGTCCGGGTACAGGATCGCCAACGGGATCCCCGGCATGCCGCCGCCGCTGCCGACGTCGAGCCAGCGACCGTTTTCGATGAACGACATCACGCTGAGACTATCGAGCAAGTGGCGCGAAACCATTTCGTCCGGATCGCGCACAGCGGTCAGGTTGTAGGCCTGGTTCCATTTGATCAACAGGGCCAGATAACCCAGCAGCAATTCGTGCTGGGTTTCAGTGAGGTTGACACCGAGCTCGCGGGCTCCTGTGGATAACTCTTCGGCGTGTTGCGAAGTGACCTTAGAACTCAAGCGCTTTGCTCCAACTGACGGCCCGCGCCGCGTTTTTTCAAATGAATCATCAACAGCGAAATCGCTGCCGGGGTCACGCCCGGGATCCGCGAAGCCTGGCCTAGCGTCTCTGGTCGAGTCGCGCCGAGCTTGCTCTGGATCTCCTTGGAGAGACCGGAAATGTTGGTGTAATCGATATCCACAGGCAATTTCGTGTCTTCACTGGCGCGCAGACGGGCGATTTCGTCCTGTTGACGATCAATGTAACCGGCGTATTTGGTCTTGATTTCAACCTGCTCGGCAACCTGTGGATCTTCGGCGCCGTTGCCGGTCACTTCGACCAGACCAGCGTAGTCGATTTCCGGACGGCTCAAGAGGTTGAGCAAGTTGTATTCGTGAGTCAGCGGCGTACCGAATTTTTCGGCAATCGCATCGCCCTGCTGCGTGTTCGGGCGAACCCAAGTGCTTTTCAGGCGCTGCTCTTCGAGTTCGATGCTTTCGCGTTTCTTGCAGAAGGCCGCCCAACGCGCGTCATCGACCAGACCGAGCTCGCGACCTTTTTCGGTCAGACGCAGGTCGGCGTTGTCCTCGCGCAGGATCAAGCGGTACTCGGCACGGGAAGTGAACATGCGGTACGGCTCTTGGGTACCGAGGGTGATCAGGTCGTCGACCAAAACACCGATGTAGGCTTCATCGCGACGCGGGCACCAGGCTTCTTTGCCCTTGGCGCGCAGTGCGGCGTTGGCGCCAGCGAGCAAACCTTGAGCGCCGGCTTCTTCGTAACCGGTGGTGCCGTTGATTTGTCCGGCAAAGAACAGACCGCCGATGACTTTGGTCTCGAGGCTGTACTTCAGGTCGCGCGGATCGAAGTAGTCGTACTCGATCGCATAACCCGGACGCACGATGTGCGCGTTTTCCATGCCGCGAATCGATTGCACGATCTGCAATTGCACGTCGAACGGCAAGCTTGTGGATATCCCGTTCGGATACAGCTCATGGGTGGTCAAACCTTCCGGTTCGATAAACACCTGATGGCTTTCCTTGTCGGCAAAGCGGTGGATCTTGTCTTCGATCGACGGGCAATAGCGCGGGCCGATGCCTTCGATTTCACCGGCAGCGGAATACATCGGCGAACGATCGAGGTTCGCGGCGATGATTTCGTGGGTGCGGGCGTTGGTGTGAGTAATCCAGCAGCTGACCTGGCGTGGATGCTGTTCCTTGTTGCCCATGAACGACATCACTGGGATCGGCGTATCGCCCGGTTGCTCGGTCATCACCGAGAAATCCACAGATTTGCCATCAATACGCGGCGGTGTGCCGGTTTTCAGGCGCCCGACACGCAGTGGCATTTCACGCAGACGGTGTGCCAGGGCGATCGACGGCGGATCACCGGCACGGCCGCCGGAAAAATTCTGCAAACCGATGTGGATAAGTCCACCGAGAAACGTACCGGTGGTCAACACCACTGAATCGGCGAAGAACCGCAGACCCATTTGCGTGACAACACCACGGACTTGTTCCTGCTCGACGATCAGGTCATCAGCGGCTTGTTGAAATATCCACAGGTTCGGCTGGTTTTCCAGGATTTCGCGGACAGCGGCTTTATACAAAATCCGGTCAGCTTGCGCACGGGTCGCCCGTACGGCTGGGCCTTTGCGGCTGTTCAACACGCGAAACTGGATGCCGCCCTTATCCGTAGCCATGGCCATCGCGCCGCCGAGGGCGTCGATTTCCTTGACCAGATGACTTTTGCCAATGCCACCGATGGCCGGGTTGCAACTCATGGCACCGAGGGTTTCCACGTTATGCGTCAGCAACAGGGTTTTTGCCCCCATACGTGCTGAGGCCAGTGCTGCCTCGGTACCGGCATGACCGCCGCCGAAGACGAACACTTCAAACCCGCAAGGGAAATACACCCCGCACCTCGTG
>NZ_JBIVMX010000148.1:0-2517 GCF_044753305.1 Pseudomonas sp. NPDC088429
TTCATTGGCAGCCATCCTGGAGGCGCTGGGACTTTAGGTCACCATGCTGAAGCTGGATCCGTACATCAACGTTGACCCGGGCACCATGAGCCCGTTCCAGCACGGCGAAGTGTTCGTCACCAACGACGGCGCCGAGACCGACCTGGATCTTGTCCACTACGAGCGGTTCATCCGCACGACCATGACCCAGAACAACAACTTCACCACTGGCCGTGTTTACGAACACGTGCTGCGCAAAGAGCGCCGTGGTGATTACCTGGGTGCAACCATCCAGGTGATTCCGCACATCACCGACGAAATCAAGCGCCGCATCATCAAGGGTGCTGGCGACGCTGAGGTGGCGATGGTTGAAATCGGTGGCACCGTCGGTGACATCGAGTCGCAACCGTTCCTCGAAGCGATCCGCCAACTGCGTTTCGAAGTCGGCGCCAAGCGCGCAATGCTGATGCACCTGACTTTGGTGCCGTACATCGCCACTGCCGGCGAGACCAAAACCAAGCCAACCCAGCATTCGGTGAAAGAACTGCGTTCGATCGGCCTGCAGCCAGACGTACTGGTGTGCCGTTCCGATCATCCGATCGACATCTCGTCGCGTCGCAAGATCGCTCAGTTCACCAACGTTGAAGAACGTGCGGTGATCGCGCTGGAAGACGCCGATACCATCTACAAGATCCCGGGGATCCTGCACTCGCAGGGTCTGGACGATTTCGTCGTTGAGCGTTTCGGTCTGCAGTGCGGCAGCGCTGATCTGTCCGAGTGGGAAGCGGTGGTTGACGCCAAGCTGAACCCGGAACACGAAGTGACCATCGCCATGGTCGGCAAGTACATGGAGCTGCTGGACGCCTACAAGTCGCTGATCGAAGCGATGAGTCATGCCGGCATCAGCAACCGCACCAAGGTCAACCTGCGTTACATCGATTCCGAAGACATCGAAAACCAGGGCACCGCGCTGCTCGAAGGTGTCGACGCGATCCTCGTACCGGGCGGCTTCGGTCTGCGCGGCGTGGAAGGCAAGATCACCGCCGTTCAGTACGCTCGTGAGAACAAGGTTCCGTACTTGGGCATCTGTCTCGGCATGCAAGTGGCGGTCATCGAGTTCGCCCGTAACGTGATGGGCTGGAAAGACGCCAACTCCACCGAGTTCGATCGCGCCAGCGGCCACCCGGTTGTGGGTCTGATCACCGAATGGGAAGACGCGACCGGCGCCGTTGAAGTGCGTACCGAAGCGTCCGATCTGGGCGGCACCATGCGCCTCGGCGCTCAGGAATGCCTGCTTGAAGCCGGCTCCAAGGTGCACGACTGCTACGCCAAGGATGTGATCGTCGAGCGTCACCGTCACCGTTACGAAGTGAACAACAAGCTGCTGCCACAACTGATCGAAGCCGGCCTGAAAATCTCCGGTCGCTCGGCTGACGCAGCGCTGGTTGAAGTGGTAGAGGCGGCCGATCACCCATGGTTCGTTGCTTGCCAGTTCCACCCAGAGTTCACCTCGACACCACGCGATGGCCACCCGCTGTTCAGCGGTTTCGTCAAAGCAGCGTTGGCTCAACACCAGAAGAAGGCGTAACCCGATGGCACAGAAGATCATCCGCGTCGGCGACATCGAAATTGCCAACGACAAACCCATGGTGCTGTTCGGCGGCATGAACGTGCTGGAAAGCCGTGACATGGCCATGCAGGTTTGCGAAGAGTACGTAAAGGTCACCGAAAAACTCGGTATCCCTTACGTGTTCAAGGCCAGTTTCGACAAGGCAAACCGGTCTTCTGTGCATTCGTATCGTGGCCCTGGCCTGGAAGAAGGCATGCGCATCTTCCAGGACATCAAACAAGCCTTCGGCGTACCGATCATCACCGACGTCCACGAGCCTGATCAGGCTGCGGTCGTCGCTGAGGTCTGCGACATCATTCAACTGCCGGCCTTCCTGTCGCGCCAGACCGATCTGGTCGTCGCGATGGCCAAGACCAACGCAGTGATCAATATCAAGAAAGCCCAGTTCCTCGCGCCTCAGGAAATGAAACACATCCTGAGCAAGTGCGTGGAAGCGGGTAACGACCAACTGATCCTCTGCGAGCGTGGTTCGAGCTTCGGCTACAACAACCTCGTGGTCGACATGCTCGGCTTCGGCATCATGAAGCAGTTCGAGTATCCGGTTTTCTTCGACGTGACCCACGCGCTGCAAATGCCAGGCGGTCGTTCCGACTCCGCTGGCGGTCGCCGTGCGCAGGTGCTGGATCTGGCCAAGGCGGGCATGAGCCAGTCGCTGGCGGGTCTGTTCCTCGAAGCACATCCGGATCCGGACAACGCCAAATGCGACGGCCCTTGCGCCTTGCGTCTGGACAAACTGGAGCCATTTCTGGCCCAGCTCAAAGCTTTGGACGAACTGGTGAAGAGTTTTCCGACGGTAGAAACCGCGTAACACTCAATTCTCCGGTAAAGTACCGCACGATTTGTCGCACATGCCCTCGGGCATGTGCGTTGTCGTCTGCAAGCTGCCCGCTGCACACCACTTGCCGACG
>NZ_JBIVMX010000149.1:0-2462 GCF_044753305.1 Pseudomonas sp. NPDC088429
GGCGATGTGGCGGGTAAACACTCCACATACTGCCCGTCCGTCTGTATGAACGGCCTGCATGACCTTGGTCGCCAGCTCGCGATTCTGGTTAAAAAACACCTCGAGCACTTCGACGACGAAATCCATCGGTGTGTAGTCATCGTTGAACAAAACCACCTTGTACATCGGCGGCGCCTGTAATGCAGGCTTTGCTTCCTGAACAGCAACGCCCGCCGAACCGTCGTCGTGTTCCTCCGGGTGATCCTTTTGGAAAGTCGGGCGATCCTGATTGAATGTTAGTCGAATCTGGCTGATTGCATGCATGGAAAGAAAGGTTCGTCAGTTGTGCAAATACAGTGGTGGGGGCGGTTGTACACGTTTTCAACTCCGACTGCCCGGTCACCTTGACTATCGGGAAAACGGTGTTACAACCAATAGAGCCCACAGTGGGTAAAAAAGATCCGCGGAGTCAATCCTTTTAACGGATTAGATTGCGGATGAATTGGATGATACTCCAGCGATGGAATCTGTTGCAGAGGGATTTGAGCATGGCAGTCGGCAAGGTGAAATGGTTCAACAATGCCAAGGGATTCGGTTTCATCAACACCGACACCCATGAGGGCCGCGATGAGGATGGCAAAGACATCGACTTCTTTGCCCATTATTCGGCCATTGAAATGGACGGGTACAAAACCCTTAAAGCAGGTCAAGCGGTGAGATTCGATATTGTGCAAGGCCCCAAAGGCCTGCATGCGGTGAAGATTACTTCGGCCGAAGTCTCGCCGGTGTCGAGCACGGTCGCCGCCGAAGAACAAACAGCGACCAGCTGACGCCGCAAACATTCAGCCATAAAAAAACCGCCTGACTCAATTCATCGAGTCAGGCGGTTTTTGTGTGCCTGCGTTTTACATGTGCGAGATCAGCGCATCACCGAAGCCCGAAGACGACACCAGTTTGGCCCCATCCATCAGACGTTCGAAGTCATAAGTCACGGTTTTGGCCGAGATAGCGCCGTTGGTGCCCTTGATGATCAGATCCGCCGCTTCCGTCCAGCCCATGTGGCGCAGCATCATTTCTGCCGAAAGAATCAACGAACCCGGGTTGACCTGATCCTTGCCGGCGTACTTCGGCGCGGTACCGTGGGTGGCTTCGAACATCGCCACGGTGTCAGACAGGTTGGCCCCCGGCGCGATGCCGATACCGCCCACTTCTGCCGCCAGGGCATCGGAGAGGTAGTCACCGTTGAGGTTGAGAGTCGCGATCACATCGTATTCGGCCGGGCGCAGCAGGATCTGCTGGAGCATGGCGTCGGCGATGGCGTCTTTGACCACAACGTTTTTGCCGGTTTTCGGGTTTTTGAATTGCATCCACGGGCCGCCGTCGAGCAGGGTCGCGCCGAATTCTTCAGCGGCCACTTCGTAGGCCCACTCTTTGAAGGCACCTTCGGTGAACTTCATGATGTTGCCTTTGTGCACGATGGTCAGCGAATCGCGGTCGTTATCGACTACATATTGCAGAGCCTTGCGCGCCAGACGCTTGGTGCCTTCCAGCGAAACCGGCTTGACACCGATGCCGCAGTTTTCGTCGAAACGGATCTTGGTGACGCCCATTTCTTCTTTAAGGAATTTGATGACCTTGGTGGCTTCCGGCGAACCGGCCTTCCACTCAATGCCGGCATAGATGTCTTCGGAGTTCTCGCGGAAGATCGTCATGTCGACGTCGCCAGGCTTTTTCACCGGGCTTGGCACGCCTTCGAACCAGCGCACCGGGCGCAGGCAAACGTACAGGTCGAGCTGCTGACGCAGGGCCACGTTCAGCGAACGGATGCCGCCACCGACCGGCGTGGTCAGCGGGCCTTTGATGGAAACCACGTAATCCTTGACTGCGTCCAGCGTTTCTTGAGGCAGCCAGGTGTCCTGATCGTAAACCTGAGTGGCTTTTTCCCCGGCGAAGACTTCCATCCAGGAAATCTTGCGTTTACCGCCGTATGCCTTTTGAACTGCAGCATCGACAACCTTGATCATCACCGGGCTGATGTCGACACCAATGCCGTCACCTTCGATGAAGGGGATGATCGGGTTATCAGGAACATTGAGAGAATGGTCTGCATTGACGGTGATTTTGTCGCCGACGGCTGGAACCTGAATCTTCTTGTAACCCATGCTGAACTCCATTGTTTGGATTGAACATCTGGCTTGGTTCGAGCGTAACCCAGTTAAATCAACACGCAAACCCTCTGTTCCCGGCAATCGCACAACTCGTTTCGTACAACCCTGAAAGCAAAGGGAAAAGCGCCAAACTCAAGCATTCGCAACGACTCTACGCGCCACCTTGCCCTGCGACCTTTAGACCAATGGACGAGATTGGTTGCATATGAACCATCGGCAGATTGCCAGCTACCTATGTATAATGCCCGCCGCTGACCACAGGGTCACGACGGCTGGCCTCTCTAGAACGAGACTTTCCGCCTCCTTGGTCGGGGT
>NZ_JBIVMX010000150.1:0-2426 GCF_044753305.1 Pseudomonas sp. NPDC088429
GGCCCCATACGTCTCTTCCTTATCGTGGGGTTCAAACTTTGTTCGAGCGAGTTGAGTATATTTTGCGTCGTCGAATTCACCTCATCGTCATTAAGAGTGCGCGATGGATGCTGCCAGGTCAAGCCAACTGCGAGGCTTTTTCTATCAGGATCAATGCCTTTACCCTGATATACGTCAAACAGCCTGAGATCTGTGAGCCATTCGCCTGCATTTTCACGGATTACGTCCAGTACTGCCGAGGCTGCGACGTCTTTGTGTGCAATTAATGCAAGGTCACGACGCACCTCAGGAAAGCGCGACAACTCGTGGAATTTCGGCATTTTACCGAGTGCCACTTCAGCCAGAACCAGCTCGAAAACGAAGACTGGACGATCCAGACCCAAGGCTTTCGACAATTCCGGGTGAATGGCGCCGATGAAACCGACTTCACGCCCTTCTCGCTCGATGCGCGCGGTTTGACCCGGGTGCAGCGCCGGGTGGTTGCCCGGAGCGAAAGTGAACGAATCCAGTGCACCGGCGAAGCCCAGTACTGCCTCCACGTCAGCTTTGACGTCGAAGAAGTCGATGGTGTCGCGACCTTGTGCCCAGCCTTCCGGAAGACGGCTACCGCAGACAACACCCGACAACATCGGCTCTTGCTTCAAACCTTCGAGCTGACCGACGAAGCGCAGACCGCTTTCGAACAGACGCACGCGATCTTGCTGACGATTGAGGTTGTGCTGCAGCGCCTTGACCAAACCTGGCCACAGCGAAGAACGCATGGCGGCCATGTCATTGGAGATCGGATTGGCCAGCAACAGCGGCTCAACGCCCGGATTGAACAGTTCGAACTGACGAGGATCGATGAAGCTGTAAGTAATCGCTTCCTGATAACCACGAGCCACCAGCAGACGACGCAGTTCCGGCAGATCGCTACGCGCTTCAGCCTTGGCTTGCGGCGCGAGACGCGCTTGCGGGTAACGAACCGGCAGACGGTTGTAACCGTACAGGCGGGCCAGTTCTTCGATCAGATCGACTTCAAGACTGATGTCGAAGCGATGGCTTGGCACTTCTACGCGCCATTGGTCAGCGCCGTCGGCGGTAATGCCCAGACCCAGGCCGCTGAGCAGACGCTCAACCTGAGCCGAATCCATTTCCATGCCGAGCATCTGGGTGATGCGCTGCGAACGCAGGGTGATCGGCGCGATCGACGGCAGGTGCTGCTCGCTGACGGTCTCGATGATCGGGCCGGCTTCGCCGCCAGTGATTTCCAGCAGCAGGCCAGTGGCGCGCTCCATGGCTTCACGGGCCAGTTGCCAGTCAACGCCACGCTCGTAACGGTGCGACGCATCGGTGTGCAGACCGTAGGAACGAGCCTTGCCCGCCACAGCGATCTGGTCGAAGAAAGCACTTTCGAGGAACACATCACGAGTGGTCGCGGACACACCGCTGTGCTCGCCACCCATCACACCGGCGATAGCCAGAGCGCGGCTGTGGTCGGCGATCACCAGCGTATCGCTACGCAGGCTGACTTCCTGACCGTCGAGCAAAACCAGCTTCTCGCCCTCTTCCGCCATGCGCACACGGATGCCGCCATTGATTTCGGCGAGATCGAAAGCGTGCAGCGGCTGACCCAGCTCGAGCATCACGTAGTTGGTGATGTCGACGGCTGCGTCAATGCTGCGCACGTCGGCACGACGCAGACGCTCAACCATCCACAGCGGCGTAGGCTTGGACAGGTCGACGTTACGGATCACGCGACCGAGGTAACGCGGGCATGCAGCCGGCGCCAGCACTTCGACCGAACGCACTTCGTCGTGCACGGCAGCTACGGCCGGCACTACTGGACGGGTGACCGGAGCGTCATACAGCGCGCCAACTTCACGGGCCAGACCGGCCAGGGACAGGCAGTCGCCACGGTTCGGGGTCAGGTCAACCTCGATGCTGGCGTCTTCCAGATCCAGGTACACGCGGAAATCTTCGCCCACTGGCGCATCGGCCGGCAGTTCCATCAGACCGTCGTTGCCTTCACCAACCTGCAGCTCGGCTTGCGAGCAGAGCATGCCGTTGGACTCAACGCCACGCAGTTTGGCTTTCTTGATTTTGAAGTCGCCCGGCAGTTCGGCACCGATCATGGCGAACGGAATCTTCAAGCCCGGACGCACGTTTGGCGCACCGCACACGACCTGAAAGGTTTCCGCGCCATTGCTGACTTGGCAAACGCGCAATTTGTCGGCATCAGGGTGTTGCTCGGTGCTCAGCACCTCGCCCACAACCACGCCGCTGAATACACCGGCGGCCGGCGTAACGCTATCGACCTCAAGACCGGCCATCGACAGACGAGCAACCAGCTCATCGCGATCTACCTGCGGGCTAACCCAGCCACGCAGCCATTGTTCACTGAATTTCAACCTGCTCTCCTAAGAATTCGTTACGACTACCGAAAT
>NZ_JBIVMX010000151.1:0-2338 GCF_044753305.1 Pseudomonas sp. NPDC088429
AGCACGTCGCAAGCGGCAGGCGAAGCTGAAACAATGAGGCTTTGGCAATGCAATACAATCTCACCAGGATCGACCCCGATGCTCCTAACGAGCAATATCCGATTGGCGAACGGGAAACCGTTTCCGATCCGTTAGAAGATCAAGTCCACAAAAACATTTTCATGGGCAAGCTGGAAGACGTGCTGAGTGGCGCGGTCAACTGGGGACGTAAGAACTCCCTGTGGCCGTACAACTTCGGCTTGTCGTGCTGCTACGTGGAAATGACCACCGCCTTCACGGCGCCCCACGACATCGCGCGCTTTGGCGCCGAGGTTATCCGGGCATCGCCGCGTCAGGCCGACTTCATGGTTATCGCCGGTACCTGCTTCATCAAGATGGCGCCGATCATCCAGCGTCTCTACGAGCAGATGCTCGAGCCGAAGTGGGTGATCTCCATGGGTTCGTGCGCTAACTCCGGTGGCATGTACGACATCTACTCTGTGGTTCAAGGGGTGGACAAGTTCCTGCCCGTGGACGTCTACGTACCTGGCTGCCCTCCTCGTCCGGAAGCATTTCTGCAAGGCTTGATGCTGTTGCAGGAATCGATCGGCAAGGAGCGTCGTCCGCTTTCCTGGGTCGTTGGCGATCAAGGCGTTTATCGCGCCGACATGCCTTCGCAGAAGGAACAGCGCCGCGAACAGCGAATCGCAGTCACCAACCTGCGCAGCCCTGACGAAGTCTGATCCAGATCTGTTCTGACAAAGAAACGAGAAGCTGGCTTCATTCTTTACGTTGACCGAAAGCGAAAAAATAACCATGACTACAGGCAGCGCTCTGTACATCCCGCCTTATAAGGCAGACGACCAGGATGTGGTCGTTGAATTGAACAACCGTTTTGGCGCCGAAGCGTTCACCGCTCAGTCGACCCGCACCGGCATGCCGGTGCTGTGGGTGGCGCGCGCCAAACTCGTCGAAGTCCTGACCTTCCTGCGTAACCTGCCCAAGCCGTACGTCATGCTCTATGACCTGCACGGCGTGGACGAGCGTCTGCGCACCAAGCGTCAAGGGCTGCCGAGCGACGCTGAGTTCACCGTGTTCTATCACCTCATGTCGCTGGAGCGTAACAGTGACGTGATGATCAAGGTCGCCTTGTCCGAAAGCGACCTCAGCTTGCCGACCGTTACCGGTATCTGGCCGAACGCCAACTGGTACGAGCGTGAAGTCTGGGACATGTTCGGCATCGACTTCAAAGGCCACCCGCACCTGTCGCGCATCATGATGCCGCCGACCTGGGAAGGTCACCCGCTGCGCAAGGACTTCCCGGCGCGCGCCACCGAATTCGATCCGTTCAGCCTCAACCTCGCCAAGCAACAGCTTGAGGAAGAAGCCGCGCGTTTCCGTCCTGAAGACTGGGGCATGAAGCGCTCCGGGACGAACGAGGACTACATGTTCCTCAACCTCGGCCCGAACCACCCTTCGGCGCACGGTGCGTTCCGCATCATTCTGCAACTGGACGGTGAAGAAATCGTCGACTGTGTGCCGGATGTCGGTTACCACCACCGTGGTGCCGAGAAGATGGCCGAGCGTCAGTCGTGGCACAGTTTCATCCCGTACACCGACCGTATCGATTACCTCGGCGGCGTGATGAACAACCTGCCGTACGTGCTCTCGGTCGAGAAGCTGGCCGGCATCAAAGTGCCTGAGAAGGTCGACGTCATCCGCATCATGATGGCCGAGTTCTTCCGGATCACCAGCCACCTGCTGTTCCTCGGGACTTACATCCAGGACGTCGGCGCCATGACTCCGGTGTTCTTCACTTTCACCGACCGCCAGAAGGCGTACACGGTGATTGAAGCCATTACCGGTTTCCGTCTGCACCCGGCCTGGTACCGCATCGGTGGTGTTGCCCACGACCTGCCGCGCGGCTGGGAAAAACTGGTGAAAGACTTCGTTGAATGGCTGCCAAAACGCCTCGACGAGTACACCAAGGCTGCCCTGCAAAACAGCATCCTCAAGGGCCGTACCATCGGCGTCGCTGCCTACAACACCAAAGAAGCCCTGGAATGGGGCGTCACCGGTGCAGGCCTGCGTTCGACCGGTTGCGACTTCGACCTGCGTAAAGCGCGTCCATACTCCGGCTACGAGAACTTCGAGTTCGAAGTGCCGCTGGCTGCCAATGGCGATGCCTACGACCGCTGCATGGTGCGCGTTGAAGAGATGCGCCAGAGCATCAAGATCATCGACCAGTGCATGCGCAACATGCCGGAAGGCCCGTACAAGGCGGATCACCCGCTGACCACGCCGCCTCCGAAAGAGCGCACGCTTCAGCACATCGTAACCTTGATCACGCACTTCCTGC
>NZ_JBIVMX010000152.1:0-1021 GCF_044753305.1 Pseudomonas sp. NPDC088429
ATCGCCCGGCGGACATCGATTTCCACCACCCGCGTATCTACGATAGCGACACCATCCTCAGCCTCAACCACACCCCGCGCAAACTGATCGTTTACGGCGCTGGCGTGATCGGTTGCGAATACGCGTCGATCTTCAGCGGTCTGGGCGTACTGGTTGAACTGGTCGATAACCGTGGTCAGTTGCTGAGCTTCCTCGACTCGGAAATTTCCCAGGCGTTGAGCTACCACTTCAGCAACAACAACATCACTGTGCGCCACAACGAAGATTACGATCGCGTTGAAGGCGTCGACAACGGTGTGATCCTGCACCTGAAGTCCGGCAAGAAGATCAAGGCCGACGCCTTGCTCTGGTGCAACGGCCGTACCGGCAATACCGACACGCTGGGTCTGGAAAACATCGGCGTCAAGGTCAACAGCCGTGGCCAGATCGAAGTCGACGAGGCTTACCGCACCTGCGTACCGAACATTTACGGTGCCGGTGACGTGATCGGCTGGCCGAGCCTGGCCAGTGCCGCTCACGACCAAGGCCGTTCGGCCGCTGGCAGCATTGTTGATAACGGCAGCTGGCGCTTCGTGAATGACGTGCCGACCGGCATCTATACCATTCCGGAGATCAGCTCGATCGGCAAGAACGAGCAGGAGCTGACCCAGGCCAAAGTGCCGTACGAAGTCGGCAAGGCGTTCTTCAAGAGCATGGCGCGTGCGCAGATCGCCGGCGAGCCGCAAGGCATGCTGAAGATCCTGTTCCACCGTGAAACCCTGGAAGTGCTGGGCGTGCACTGCTTCGGTTATCAGGCGTCGGAGATCGTCCACATCGGTCAGGCGATCATGAGCCAGCCGGGTGAACTGAACACCCTGAAGTACTTCGTCAACACGACGTTTAACTACCCGACGATGGCTGAAGCCTATCGGGTAGCGGCGTACGACGGCCTCAACCGGCTTTTTTGACGGGCTCCGGCCGGTGGCCTGAGCCGGCCGGGGAGACCGATTTCTGCAATTCTAGAGCGTGGCAGTGGGCAGAC
>NZ_JBIVMX010000152.1:1031-2333 GCF_044753305.1 Pseudomonas sp. NPDC088429
GGAAAGTCTGTAATCAGGCTGTCAACGCCGAAGTCGGCGAGTCTGCGCATCAGCGCAGGCTCGTTGACGGTCCACACCGACACATGCAGCCCCTGACGCTGCGCCTTCTGCAGGCGTTCCGGCGTACACAGCGTCCAGTTCAGCGCAAGAATCTCGCAGCCGTAACTAGCCGCGACCTTCAACGGGTCGAGCCAGGCGTATTCGGCGACCAGTCCGCGCGACACGTCCGGCACCAGATCCAGCGCCGCTTTCAGCACTTCCCGCGAACTCGAGGTGATCGTCACCTTATCGAGCAGGCCGTGGCGCTGGGCCATTTCACGAATCGCCAGCACCGTGGTTGCGGCGCGCGTGCGTGAAGCGCTTTTCACTTCGAGCTGCCAGTGCTCGAAATCACATTGCTCGAACAACTCTTCCAGCGTCGGAATCGGGCATGGCTTGATCCAGCCCGGGCCACCCTTGCGCGCGTCGTAAGTCACCAGCTCGGCGGCGGTGTGCTCGACGACTTTGCCGCGCCGATCCGTGGTGCGCTTGAGCGTCGGGTCGTGGATGACCATCAACTCGCCGTCCTTGGACAGGTGCAGATCGAGTTCGCAACGGCGCACGCCGTGCTTGAGACATTCCTGAAAGCTGCTCAGGGTGTTTTCCGGTGCTTCGCCCTTGGCGCCGCGGTGGCCGTAGATGAGGGTCACGGTTCTTCCTTAAATTAAATGCCTGATTCGTTCTGTTCGCGGGCCAGACGTCGTTCCTGGGCCTGCTTCTGCAAGATATAGCGGGCGAGCAATTGGCGCTGGGCATCGGTCAAGTGTTCGAACTCGGTGCCGACGTCGAATCCGTTGCCCTTGGGGTCGCAATGGGTGACGCGGGCGCGCAGCAGCAGCCCCAGCGCTTGCGGCATCAGCACCAGTTTCACCGACACGTGGGCACCAGCGGCGATTGGTGTCGGGTGCTGAAAGTCGATCCCGCCTTCGGAAATGATCACCGGTTGCGGCTCGCCGATCTGGCCGAGCACGGTCAGGGCGACCACCTGGCTGAGCAGGTCGATGCGTTTGTTCTGGGATTTCAGGAACGCGGCGATGGCGCGGTCGCGCTCGCTGATCTGGCGCAACAAGTGCTGCGACTCGAATTCGCTCAGGTGCAGTTCGCTGAGCAGGTTGAACAGCGGGGAAGCATCCTGCAACACTTCCTGGCCTGCGGCTTCGGGAGCGGACAGGGGCCGAATTTCCAGGGCGATCGTGTCCTCGATAGGGTAGTATTCGCGGCGATCGGCGTGATCGCATGTCGACATGGCGACCCGCTGGTAGC
>NZ_JBIVMX010000153.1:0-2319 GCF_044753305.1 Pseudomonas sp. NPDC088429
CACGATCGACAAACGATACGAGTACACCGGGCGCTCGGCCTGTTTCGGCACGAAGTAGTACATCATCCCGAGGAAACCGGCGGTGAGGAAAAAGCCTACGGCGTTGTGCCCGTACCACCATTGCACCATCGCGTCGGTTGCACCGGCGTACACCGAGTAGGACTTGGTGAAACTCACCGGCAACTCAAGGTTGTTGACGATGTGCAGAATCGCCACGGTGATGATGAACGCGCCGAAAAACCAGTTGCCCACGTAGATGTGTTTGGTTTTGCGCTGCATGATCGTGCCGAAGAACACGATGGCGTAGGCGACCCAGACAATGGTGATCAGAATGTCGATCGGCCATTCCAGCTCGGCGTATTCCTTGGAGCTGGTGTAACCCAGTGGCAGGCTGATCGCCGCCAGCAGGATCACCAGTTGCCAGCCCCAGAAGCAGAACGCGGCGATTTTCGGTGCGAACAATTGGGTTTGGCAGGTGCGTTGCACCGAGTAAAACGAACTGGCGAACAGCGCGCAGCCGCCGAACGCGAAGATCACCGCGTTCGTGTGCAGCGGGCGCAGGCGGCCAAAACTGGTCCAAGGCAAATTGAAGTTGAGTTCGGGCCAGACCAATTGGGCCGCGAGAAAAACCCCGAGCCCCATGCCGACGATGCCCCACACCACCGTCATAATGGCGAATTGGCGGACCACCTTGTAGTTGTAGGCGGTACTGATAGAAGTGTTCATGGTTCCCCATCCACGGTTCAGCCGAAGTGAGCCCACGCAAAAGACGCGGCGAATCCTTCGTCTGGAGTTATAGGCAGACTAAAAGCGAGGCAAGCATGGACAAACAGCACAAGGCCAGTATTGACGGGGATCAATGGGCGCAGTGCGTGCGTGATCATGGGTGGCTGTGGGATGCTGCTCATGGGGAAGCTGCGGCGACGTTGATCCTGGCTCACGGTGCTGGTGCGCCGATGGACAGCGACTGGATGAACGACATGGCTGGGCGCCTTGCTGCTCTTGGGATTAACGTGTTGCGGTTTGAGTTTCCGTATATGGCGCAGCGGCGCGTTGACGGTGGTAAACGTCCGCCCAATCCGGCGCCGAAGCTGTTGGAGTGGTGGCGTGAGGTGTTTGCTGTAGTGCGACGTCATGTCACTGGGGTTTTGGCGATTGGCGGGAAGTCGATGGGGGGGCGGATGGCGAGTCTTTTGGCTGACGAATTGGGCGTGGATGCGTTGGTGTGTCTGGGGTATCCGTTTTATGCGGTGGGGAAGCCGGAGAAGCCTCGGGTTGAGCATTTGGCTTCTTTGCGGACGCGGACGTTGATTGTGCAGGGGGAGCGGGATGCGCTTGGCAATCGTGAAGCCGTGGAGGCGTATGCGTTATCGCCGAGTATCAAGGTGTTTTGGCTGGTGGCCGGGGATCATGATTTGAAACCGCTCAAGGCTTCAGGTTTTACGCATGAACAGCATTTGGCCAGTGCCGCGCAGAAAGTAGCCGAGTTTCTCAGCAAGTGACCGAGCCGGGCTGAGATTTTGAACTGCATGAAGATCTGCTCCCTTTCCCCCTCGCCCCCTTGGGGGAGAGGGCTGGGGTGAGGGGGATGGATATCAGCTGCGACATATTTTTTGAGTACATATCCATTGCTGCGGTAACGGCCACCTACGGTTTCGCCCTTACGGCGACTCACTTTTTTACAAGCGCCTAAAAAAGTAAGCAAAAAACGCTTGCTCCTACGTTCGGCCCGCTCGCTGGGGCTCGGGGTTCCTTCGCTGCGGGATCCATCCGGGCGCATCGCCTCCGGTTTGCTGCGCTGCACCTCCTCTCGATGTGTTTGGCTGCGCCAAACGGTCGCTGCGCTCCCACCCCCGGATGAATCCCTCCGCTCAGCCTTCCGATGTCGCCCGTGGATCAAGATCCAAATCAAAAGCAGCAGCCGAGCTTGCGCTCATCCTGTTGAGTGGGGCGGCTGCGCCGCGAATTCCATGTAGGAGCTGCCGAAGGCTGCGATCTTTTGATTTTGTTTTTGTAGGAGCAGAGCTTGCTCGCGAAGGCGGCCTGATAGCCGGCCTGTCTCTTGCTGAACGCACCGGATCCCACTGTAGGAGCCAGCTTGCTGGCGATGGCGACCCATGAGCCGCCGAATCTCTATCGGATGTAATCAATCCGTGTGGGAGCTAGCTTGCCAGCGATAGCGACCTACCAGCCAACCCATCCCTAACCCGTTTAACAAATCCCACTGTGGGAGATTCTATGGTTGCGAACAACGTTTTTTAGGCAGTTTTGCTGACGTATGCTTTCTCGCTCTTCAGCAGCGCGTATGCAATACGCGCG
>NZ_JBIVMX010000154.1:0-2294 GCF_044753305.1 Pseudomonas sp. NPDC088429
GAGACATCGAAATGTGGCAGTTCCACCCGACCGGCATCGCCGGCGCCGGTGTACTGGTTACAGAAGGTTGCCGTGGTGAAGGTGGATACCTGATCAACAAGCACGGCGAGCGTTTCATGGAGCGTTATGCTCCGAACGCCAAAGACCTTGCCGGTCGTGACGTTGTTGCTCGCTCGATGGTTAAAGAAATCATCGCCGGCAACGGTTGCGGCCCGAATGGCGACCACGTACTGCTCAAACTCGACCACCTGGGCGAGGAAGTACTGCACAGCCGTCTGCCAGGCATCTGCGAACTGTCGAAGACTTTCGCACACGTTGACCCGGTTGTTGCGCCGGTTCCGGTTGTTCCGACTTGCCACTATATGATGGGCGGCGTTGCCACCAACATTCATGGTCAGGCGATCACCCAGGACGCTGAAGGCGTCGACAAGATCATCCCGGGCCTGTTCGCTGTAGGCGAAGTGGCTTGCGTATCGGTTCACGGTGCCAACCGTCTGGGCGGCAACTCGCTGCTCGACCTGGTGGTATTCGGCCGCGCTGCCGGCCTGCACCTGGAAAAGGCGCTGACCGACGGCATCGAATACGACGACGCTACCGAAGCCGACATCGAAGCTGCCCTGTCGCGTCTGAACGCGCTGAACAGCCGTACTGATGGCGAAGACGTGGCAACCCTGCGTCGCGAGCTGCAGAACTGCATGCAGAACTATTTCGGTGTATTCCGTACTGGCGAATACATGCAGAAAGGTATTGCTCAGCTGGCTGACCTGCGTACCCGCATCGCCAACGTGAAGATCAACGATAAGTCGCAGGCGTTCAATACTGCCCGTATCGAAGCGCTGGAACTGCAAAACCTGCTGGAAGTGGCTGAAGCTACTGCCATCGCTGCCGAGGTTCGTAAAGAGTCGCGCGGTGCTCATGCCCGTGAAGACTTCGAAGACCGTGACGACGAAAACTGGCTGTGCCACACCCTGTACTTCCCGGGTGACAAGCGCGTCACCAAGCGTGCCGTGAACTTCTCGCCGAAGACTGTTCCGACTTTTGAACCTAAGATTCGGACTTATTAAGGGTGGCCGCCATGTTGCAAGTCAGCGTATATCGTTACAACCCTGATCAGGACGCCGCGCCGTTCATGCAGGAATTCCAGGTCGATACCGGTGGTAAAGACCTGATGGTGCTGGACGTACTGGCCCTGATCAAAGAGCAGGACGAAGGTTTCTCCTATCGTCGCTCTTGCCGTGAAGGCGTTTGTGGTTCCGACGGCATGAACATCAATGGCAAAAACGGCCTGGCATGCATCACGCCGCTGTCTGCTGTTGTAAAAGGTAACAAGTTGATCGTTCGTCCGCTGCCAGGTTTGCCGGTTATCCGTGACCTGGTCGTCGATATGAGCATCTTCTACAAGCAATACGAGAAGGTGAAGCCTTACCTGCAGAACGACACGCCGGCTCCGGCCATCGAGCGTCTGCAGTCGCCAGAAGAGCGCGAAAAGCTCGACGGTCTGTACGAGTGCATCCTGTGCGCTTGCTGCTCGACCTCTTGCCCGTCCTTCTGGTGGAACCCGGACAAGTTCCTGGGTCCAGCTGCACTGCTGCAAGCTTATCGCTTCCTGGCAGACAGCCGTGACACCAAGACCACCGAGCGTCTGGCTTCGCTCGATGACCCGTTCAGCGTATTCCGCTGCCGGGGCATCATGAACTGCGTCAACGTATGTCCGAAAGGCCTGAACCCGACTAAGGCCATCGGTCACATCCGTAACATGTTGCTCTCGAGCGGCGTGTGATTCAGCTGATGTAACCGCTGTACCGTAGAGGCTGTGGCGCGGGCTTCAACCCGCGTCATGGCTATAACCAGAGCAGTAGCCACAAGCTGCGGCTCTTATTTTGAAGAAATGAGACAAGCAGGGGCATCCGGGCTGGTACCCGGACTATCAGCGTGATCCTAGGTGGCTTGTTTTAGTCGCTGCATTCGGACTTCTGCAAGTTTGCTCGGTGTCGTCGCCGATGGTGTTCCCCTAACCGAGGGTGACCAAGCATGCAAGAAAGCGTGATGCAGCGCATGTGGAACAGCGCCTACCTTTCAGGTGGAAACGCTGCCTTTGTGGAAGAGCTTTATGAGCTCTACCTGCACGACCCTACCGCTGTGCCAGAAGAGTGGCGCACCTACTTTCAGAAGTTGCCCGCCGACGGCAACTCTGCCACTGATGTTTCGCACTCCACAATTCGCGATCATTTCGTGCTGCTGGCACAGAACCAGCGCCGCGCCCAACCGGTGTCCGCCGGGAGCGTGAGCAGTGA
>NZ_JBIVMX010000155.1:0-2241 GCF_044753305.1 Pseudomonas sp. NPDC088429
CGATACGAATCCAGCTGGATGGCAAGGAGGAAAGGCAAATCCATGACGTCCGGCAACTAGCTAAAGTCCTTGAGGATACGTTTTTTCTCAGTATATGAGTAAGCCATCAGCGTTCCCCAGCTTGGTCACCTGCTTGTTTGGCCCCTCCCGACGGGAGCAGCCAGAAAATCGTGCAAACCCCATGGTTTGCGCCACCGCATCGGGTGGTTACAGCGCCTTTATCAGCACCGACCCAGTCGGCTGCCAATAACGGAAAAAGGCCGGTGGCAAGAGCCACCAGCCATCAGCCTGTCGCTTGACGCTCGGGCTGGAGGTGCAAAGTCGAAAGTTACTTAACTTCGACTTCAGCGCCTGCTTCTTCCAGCTTCTTCTTCGCGTCTTCAGCAGCTTCTTTCGAAACGCCTTCAGCGATAACCTGAGGAGCGGTGTCAACCTTCTCCTTGGCTTCTTTCAGACCCAGACCGGTCAGTTCACGTACAGCCTTGATCACGTTGACTTTCTTCTCGCCAGCGCCTTTCAGGATTACGTTGAACTCGGTTTGCTCTTCAACAACAGCGGCAGCAGCAGCTGGACCAGCAGAAGCAGCGGCAGCGGATACGCCGAACTTCTCTTCCATTGCTTTGATCAGCTCAACGATTTCCAGAACCGATTTTTCGCCGATTGCGTCGATGATTTGTTCGTTAGTCAGAGACATGACTTATTTCCTGAATTGGGGGATAGCCTGGAGGCCATCGAAATAAACAAAAATACGCGATAAAAGGAAACGCTCAGCCTTAGGCTGCAGCAGCTTCTTTCTGGTCGCGAAGTGCCGCCAGAGTACGAGCCAATTTGCTGGTAGCGCCTTGAATCACGCTCATCAGCTGGGAAATTGCTTCGTCACGGGTCGGCAGGCTTGCCAGTACGTCGATCTGATTAGCTGCGAGGAACTTGCCCTCGAACGCAGCTGCCTTGATCTCGAACTTGTCCTGACCTTTAGCGAACTCTTTGAACAGACGAGCAGCAGCGCCCGGGTGTTCGTTGGAGAATGCGATCAAGGTCGGGCCGGTGAACACGTCGTTGAGAACACTGTATTCAGTGTCAGCAACAGCGCGCTTGAGCAGGGTGTTACGTACAACACGTACGTAAACGCCAGCTTCACGAGCCTCTTTACGGAGTCCGGTCATTGCGCCTACTGTTACGCCACGTGCATCAACCACGACAGCGGACAGAGCGACTTTGGCAGCCTCGTTGACTTCAGCGACGATGGCCTTCTTGTCTTCGAGATAAATTGCCACGGGTTAACTCCTGCTTGTTACCGTTTCATTCGATCGAAACCGAATGTCGTTTTGGTGTCTGATTCGGTAAGGAACCGGGAGCACCATCTGCGTAGGCTTGTGTATTAAGACTTGCGTCGCCTACGGTCTTGGATAGCCCCCGCCAGGCAGGGACCCCAATCTTTCAATTGACGTGCAAAGCACGCCAACTTTTTTCTTAAGCGTCCAGCGAGCTCTGGTCGATAACCAGACCTGGGCCCATAGTGGTGCTCAGGGTAACGCGCTTAACGTAAATACCTTTCGAGGAAGCTGGCTTGATACGCTTCAGATCAGCGATCAGGGCTTCAACGTTTTCCTTCAGCTTGACGGCGTCGAAGCCCATCTTGCCAACGGAGGTGTGGATAATGCCGTTTTTGTCGGTGCGATAACGAACCTGACCAGCTTTAGCGTTTTTAACAGCAGTCGCTACGTCTGGAGTTACGGTACCAACCTTAGGGTTAGGCATCAGACCACGTGGGCCGAGGATCTGACCCAGTTGACCTACAACGCGCATTGCATCCGGGGATGCGATCACTACGTCATAGTTCAGGTCGCCGCCTTTCATTTCGGCAGCCAGGTCGTCCATACCTACGCGATCAGCGCCGGCAGCCAGAGCGGCTTCAGCAGCTGGGCCTTGGGTGAACACAGCAACGCGAACGGTCTTGCCAGTGCCGTGTGGCAGCACAGTAGCGCTACGAACAACCTGGTCGGATTTACGCGGGTCTACACCCAGGTTTACAGCAATGTCGAACGACTCGCTGAACTTGACAGTCGACAGCTCAGCCAGCAGGGCAGCAGCATCTACAAAGCTGTAGCTTTTGCCTGCTTCGATTTTGCCGGCGATAGCCTTTTGGCGCTTGGTCAGCTTAGCCATTACACACCCTCCACGTTAAGGCCCATGCTACGAGCGGAACCGGCGATGGTACGCACGGCCGCATCCATATCAGCT
>NZ_JBIVMX010000156.1:0-2207 GCF_044753305.1 Pseudomonas sp. NPDC088429
GGTGATACGGCCCTGTTCCACGTGGAACAAAGCGACTGGCGTTTCCGTCTGCCAGCCTTCCCTCAATAATTCGTGATCTACACAGGTGATAAACACCTGGCAGCGTAAGTCTTCCAGCAAACGGCACAGCGCGCGGCGGTGGTTCTCGTCCAGTTCGGACGGCAGGTCATCCACCAGATAAATACACTGACCGCGTCGGGCCTGGCTGACCAAGTGCCCTTGGGCAATCCGCAGTGCACAGACCACCAACTTCTGCTGACCCCGGGACAAAATGTCCGCGGCGTTGTGGGCGCCCAATCTAAGACGCAAATCAGCGCGTTGCGGTCCGGCCTGGGTATGACCCATTTGCTGATCCCGTTGCAGGGATCCAGCCAGTACGGCGCTCAATTCCCGGTCTTTGTCCCAGCCTCGGTAATAGCTGAGCGTCAAACCTTCGAGCTCAACCAGTTCGCTCAAGGTTTGTTCAATCACTTCTTTCAAGGAATTGATGTAAGCGCGGCGGTATTCATCGATTTCAGCGCTGGCCTGGCACAGTTCCCTGTCCCAACCCGCTTGCGAAACGGCGTCAAGTGTACCATGCCGCAGCCAGGAGTTTCTCTGGCGCAAGGCCTTCTGCAAACGCTGCCAGGTAGCCATGAAACGCGGCTCAACGTGGAACACGCCCCAGTCGAGAAACTGCCGGCGAATCTTCGGCGCGCCTTCAAGCAGGCGAAAGCTGTCGGGGTTGATCAACTGCAGCGGCAGGATCTCCGCCAGTTGCGCAGCGCTGCGGGCGTTCTGCCCGTCGATACGGATCTGGAACTCGCCCTGACGATCGCGCGAGATGCCCAAAGCGCTATGGCCACCCTCGGCCAATTCGACCTGACCGAACACGGTACAGGCGAGTTGTTCGTACTGGATGACCGGCAACAGACGCGTGCTACGAAACGAACGGGCAAGCCCCAGCAGATGAATGGCTTCCAGAACACTGGTTTTGCCGCTGCCGTTAGCGCCGTAAAGAATGTTGATGCGGGGGGAGGGGGAGAAGGTCACCGGGTGCAGATTGCGCACCGCGGTGACCGAAACACGACTTAAGGACATCCAGGGTCAGCTGATTACAGACGCATCGGCATGACAACGTAAGCCGAGTCGTCGTTGTCGGACTCTTGCACCAGCGCACTGCTGTTGGAGTCGGACAAAATCAGGCGAACCTGCTCGGTGGTCATAACGCCCAGCACGTCGAGCAGATAGCTCACGTTAAAGCCGATTTCCAGGGAGCCGCCGTTGTATTCAACGCCCACTTCTTCTTCCGCTTCTTCCTGCTCCGGGTTGTTGGCCTGGATTTTCAGCTGACCGTTGGCCAGTTGCAGACGGATACCACGGTATTTCTCGTTGGACAGAATCGCGGTACGGCTGAACGCTTCACGCAACGCTTGGCGATCGCCCAATACCAGCTTGTCACCGCCCTTCGGCAGAACACGCTCGTAGTCCGGGAATTTACCGTCGACCAGTTTCGAGGTGAAGGTGAATTCGCCGGTGGTCGCGCGGATGTGATGCTGACCCAGGACGATGCTGACATTGCCGTCCGGCTCGGTGAGCAGACGTGCCAGTTCGAGAATACCTTTGCGCGGCACGATCACCTGATGGCGATCCGGCTGACCGATATCGGCTTTCATCGAGCACATGGCCAGACGGTGACCGTCGGTGGCCACGGCACGGATAATGCCTTCGGACACTTCCAGCAGCATGCCGTTGAGGTAATAACGCACGTCCTGCTGGGCCATGGCGAAACTGGTGCGTTCGATCAAACGACGCAGTTTGCTCTGCTCGAGGCTGCAGGTCAGCGAACCCGGGCCTTCTTCAACCGTCGGGAAGTCGTTGGCAGGCAGAGTCGACAGGGTGAAACGGCTACGGCCGGCCTTGACCACCAGCTTCTGCTCGTCGACCTTGATATCGATCAGCGCATCGTTGGGCAGGCTTTTGCAGATGTCCATCAGCTTGCGCGCAGGCACGGTGATGGAACCTGTTTCCGCAGGCTCTTCAAGTTGCACACGACCGACCAGCTCGACCTCAAGGTCGGTACCGGTCAGCGACAGTTGCTGGCCTTCGACTACCAACAGCACGTTGGACAGTACCGGCAAGGTCTGTCGACGCTCGACGACGCCTGCGACCAGTTGCAGGGGTTTCAACAGGGCTTCGCGTTGAATGGTGACCTGCATGGTCTAGTC
>NZ_JBIVMX010000157.1:0-2088 GCF_044753305.1 Pseudomonas sp. NPDC088429
GCATCGGCGTCTCGAAGGTAAGCGAGCCTTGCCACATGGTGCTGGCCCAGTTGAACACCTTCACCCCGGTCGGCACCGCGATCAGCAGCGTCGCGTACATGAAGAACAACTCGCCCACCAACGGAATGCCGACCACGAACATGTGGTGCGCCCAGACGATGAACGACAGGAACGCGATGCTCGCCGTCGCATAAACCATCGAGGTGTAGCCAAACAGCGGCTTGCGCGAGAAGGTCGGAATGATCGAGCTGACGGCGCCGAAGGCCGGCAGGATCATGATGTACACCTCGGGATGCCCGAAGAACCAGAACACATGCTGGAACAACACCGGGTCACCGCCACCGGCAGCGCTGAAGAAACTGGTGCCGAAGTGAATGTCCATCAGCATCATCGTTACGCACCCGGCCAGCACCGGCATCACCGCGATCAGCAGGAATGCGGTGATCAGCCAGGTCCAGACGAACAGCGGCATTTTCATCAGCGTCATGCCGGGGGCGCGCAGGTTGAGAATGGTCGCGATCACGTTGATCGCGCCCATGATCGAACTGATCCCCATCAAGTGGATGGCGAAGATGAAGAAGGTCACGCTTTCCGGTGCGTAGGTCGTCGACAGCGGCGCGTAGAACGTCCAGCCGAAGTTCGGCCCGCCACCGGGGGTGAACAGGGTCGATACCAGGATCAGGAACGCCGCCGGCAACAGCCAGAAGCTGAAGTTGTTCATCCGGGGCAGGGCCATGTCCGGCGCGCCGATCATCAACGGGATCATCCAGTTGGCGAGACCGACGAAGGCCGGCATCACCGCACCGAAGACCATCACCAGACCGTGCATGGTGGTCATCTGGTTGAAGAACGCCGGCTCGACGATTTGCAGCCCCGGCTGGAACAGTTCGGCGCGAATCACCATCGCGAACGTACCGCCGAGCAGGAACATGCAGAACGCAAACCACAGGTACAGCGTGCCGATGTCCTTGTGGTTGGTGGTCAGCACCCAGCGCATCAGGCCTTTGGCGGGGCCGTGGGCGTGGTCGGCATGACCATGGTCATCGATGACAGCGCTCATGGCCGGTCTCCTTTACGTGAGTGGGCGGGGCGGGCCGGGGCGCACTGCCCCGACCGGTTCACGAAGTACGCGATAGACCGGCTCATTTGCTTTCCGCCTGTTTCAGCTCCAGCACTTCTTTTGGCGTGACCATGTCGCCCTTGTTGTTGCCCCAGGCGTTACGTTCGTAGGTCACGACCGCTGCGATATCGACTTCCGACAGCTGCTTGCCGAACGCCGCCATGGCGGTACCGGGCTTGCCGTGGAAGACAATGCTCAAGTGGCCTTCTTTCGGGCCGGTGGCGATTTTCGAGCCCTTGAGCGCCGGGAACATTGGCGGCAGGCCCTGGCCTTCGGCCTGGTGACAGGCGACGCAGGTGGTGTGATAAATCTTGTCGCCGCGCTCTTTAAGTTCGTCGAGCGTCCACTCCTTGCTGGTCAGCTCTTTGAGCTGCGCGGCTTCGGCTTTGCGCTCGGCGAGCCACTTGTCGTAGTCAGCCTTGTCCTTGACCTCGACCACGATCGGCATGAAGCCGTGATCCTTGCCGCACAGTTCGGCGCACTGGCCACGGTAGATGCCGGGCTTGTCGATGCGCGTCCACGCTTCGTTGACGAACCCCGGGATCGCATCGCGTTTGACCGCGAAGGCCGGCACCCACCACGAGTGGATAACGTCGGCGGAGGTCACGAGGAAGCGCACCTTGGCCCCGGTCGGCAGCACCAACGGCTTATCGACCTCGAGCAAATAGTGCTCGCCCTTGGCTTCCTTGTTGTGGATTTGCTCGGCGGGGGTGGCCAGGTTGCTGAAGAACTCGACGTCCTGACCCAGGTATTTGTAGTGCCACTTCCACTGATAACCGGTGATCTGGATATCGATATCCGGCTCACTGGTGTCGTACATCTTGATCAGGGTGGCGGTCGCCGGCACGGCCATCGCTACCAGAATCAGGAACGGCACGACGGTCCAGTGAATTTCGACGGTGGAGCTTTCGTGGAATGTTGCGGCGACCTGCCCGGTAGAACGGCGGTGCACCATCATCGACCAGTAC
>NZ_JBIVMX010000158.1:0-1906 GCF_044753305.1 Pseudomonas sp. NPDC088429
CCATGCGAGCACGGAAGCCGTGAGTACGGGCGCGTTTGATAGTGCTTGGTTGGAAAGTACGTTTCATTGTCGTGTTACCTGGTTCGTCCACAACGGGCCGGAATGGCCCCCGTTTTAAGAGACCGGGGATTCTAGAGAAAGCAAGCCCTCAGGTCAATTTCCAACCAGCGTTTCCTTATAAATAGATCTGGGGGGCCTCTTTGGCTGAAAGCCTGTCTGCCAAACATAAAAATAAAGAAGGGACTTATTTAAAGCTTTTTTGTAAAGCTTATAAAAGCTAGGGCCGTCATCTTCTGTGGATAAGTGCCAAGAGCCCTTATTTCACGTGATGTACAGAGAATGACAACTACAGTGGAAAACCGTGTTCAGCCTGTGCTGCACTGTCGGATAACCTGTGCGTGGAATGGCCTGTTATCCACAGGCAGGTTATCCACCGAGTTCAACCCCCAGTTGTCCAGTGCCCTCAGGGGCGGTTATCCACAGAGCTTATTCACACACCGTTGGTCGCCTTTTTTTGGTTTAACGCATTGATAAATCATGTTCACCGGGCAACCTGCATGTGGATAAGTGGGCGGCTCGCCGCTACAATGGCCGCTTGTTTTTGCCTCACCGGCTTTCAACTTAGGGGATATCCGTGTCAGTGGAACTTTGGCAGCAGTGCGTGGAGCTTTTGCGCGAGGAGCTGCCTGCCCAACAATTCAACACCTGGATCCGTCCACTACAGGTCGAAGCCGAAGGCGACGAGTTGCGCGTCTACGCACCGAACCGTTTTGTTCTGGACTGGGTCAACGAAAAGTACCTGGGGCGCGTCCTTGAACTGCTGGATGAGCACGGCAACGGCATGGCGCCTGCGCTTTCCTTATTAATAGGCAGCAAACGCAGCTCGGCACCGCGTGCCGCACCGAATGCGCCACTGGCGGCAGCGCAAGCTTCCCAGGCGCAAGCGAATTCTGCCCCGGTGAACACGCCAGCGCCGACTCAGACGCCAGCACCGAGCGCCAAGCGCTCGACGCAGAAAAGCCCGGAAGTCAGCGATGAACCGTCTCGCGACAGCTTCGACCCGATGTCCGGCGCCGCTTCGCAGCAGGCCCCGGTTCGCGCCGAGCAACGCACTGTGCAGGTCGAAGGTGCGCTCAAGCACACCAGCTACCTGAACCGTACGTTCACCTTCGAGAATTTCGTCGAAGGTAAATCCAACCAGCTCGCCCGCGCGGCGGCCTGGCAAGTGGCGGATAACCCGAAGCACGGCTACAACCCACTCTTCCTTTATGGTGGCGTTGGCCTGGGTAAAACTCACTTGATGCACGCGGTGGGTAACCATCTATTAAAGAAGAACCCGAATGCCAAGGTCGTGTACCTGCATTCCGAGCGTTTCGTGGCCGACATGGTCAAGGCGCTGCAGCTGAACGCGATCAACGAGTTCAAGCGTTTCTACCGTTCGGTGGATGCGCTGCTCATCGATGACATTCAGTTCTTCGCCCGTAAAGAGCGTTCGCAGGAAGAGTTTTTCCACACCTTCAACGCCCTGCTTGAAGGTGGCCAGCAGGTCATTCTCACCAGTGACCGCTATCCGAAAGAAATCGAAGGCCTTGAAGAGCGCCTTAAATCCCGGTTTGGCTGGGGCCTGACGGTTGCCGTCGAGCCGCCGGAACTGGAAACCCGCGTGGCGATCTTGATGAAAAAGGCCGATCAGGCCAAAGTCGACTTGCCGCACGACGCCGCGTTCTTCATCGCCCAGCGTATTCGCTCCAACGTCCGTGAGCTGGAAGGCGCGCTGAAACGCGTGATCGCCCACTCGCACTTCATGGGCCGCGACATCACCATCGAGCTGATGGCCGACGCCCAGAAAGACGAGTTGGCGTTGGAGGACGCGCTCGTCGGAGTGGAGAACATTAAGCGCACCGAC
>NZ_JBIVMX010000159.1:0-1886 GCF_044753305.1 Pseudomonas sp. NPDC088429
CGCAAACCCGTTTCGTGACCAAGAAGGCTTTCGAAGCCGGCCTGCGTCCAATCGTGGTCATCAACAAGGTTGACCGTCCAGGCGCGCGTCCGGACTGGGTTCTGGATCAGATCTTCGACCTGTTCGACAACCTCGGTGCTTCCGAAGAACAACTGGACTTCCAGGTTGTTTACGCCTCGGCCCTGAACGGCATTGCCGGTCTGGATCACACCGACATGGCTGAAGACATGACCCCGCTGTACCAAGCGGTTGTCGATCACGTTCCGGCCCCTAAAGTCGACCGTGAAGGCGCGTTCCAGATGCAGATCTCCGCACTGGACTACAACAGCTTCCTGGGTGTTATCGGCGTTGGCCGTATCGCTCGTGGTCGCGTCAAGCCGAACACCCCGGTTGTGGCTATCGGTGCCGACGGCAAGCGTCGCAACGGTCGTATCCTGAAGCTGATGGGTCACCACGGTCTGCACCGTATTGACGTTGAAGAAGCTGCAGCAGGCGACATCGTTTGCATCAGCGGTATGGAATCGCTGTTCATCTCCGACACCCTGTGCGACCCGCTGACCGTTGAGGCAATGAAGCCTCTGACCGTTGACGAGCCAACCGTTTCGATGACCTTCCAGGTAAACGACTCGCCATTCTGCGGTAAAGAAGGCAAGTTCGTGACCTCCCGTAACATCAAGGATCGTCTGGACAAAGAGCTGCTGTACAACGTTGCTCTGCGCGTTGAAGAAGGCGACTCGGCTGACAAGTTCAAGGTTTCCGGCCGTGGTGAGCTGCACCTCTCGGTACTGATCGAAACCATGCGTCGCGAAGGCTTCGAGCTGGCCCTGGGCCGTCCGGAAGTAATCATTCGTGAAGTGAACGGCGTTAAACAAGAACCGTTCGAAAACGTGACCATCGACATCCCTGAAGATTCGCAGGGCAAGGTCATGGAAGAGATGGGTCTGCGTAAAGGCGACCTGACCAACATGGTTCCGGATGGTAAGGGCCGTGTTCGTCTGGAATACAACATCCCTGCTCGCGGTCTGATCGGTTTCCGTAACCAGTTCCTGACCCTGACCAACGGTGCTGGCATCCTGACCTCGATCTTCGATCGTTACGACACCGTCAAGTCGGGCCACATGTCCGGCCGTCAGAACGGCGTTCTGGTTTCGGTTGAAACCGGTAAGGCACTGACCTACTCGCTGGAAACCCTGCAGGCTCGTGGCAAGCTGTTCGTAGAACACGGTCAAGAGATCTACAACGGTCAAATCGTTGGTCAGAACAGCCGCGACAACGACCTGGGCGTTAACCCTACCAAGGGCAAGAAGCTCGACAACATGCGTGCTTCGGGTAAAGACGAAACCATCGCTCTGGTTCCACCAGTGAAGTTCACTCTGGAACAGGCTCTGGAATACATCCAGGAAGACGAGCTGTGCGAAGTAACTCCTAAGTCCATCCGTCTTCGCAAGAAGATCCTGGACGAAAGCGAGCGTACCCGCGCTGCCAAGAAAGCCAAGAACTGAGTCATTAGTTCAGGCTGAATGAAAACGCCCCCGGTCGCGAGACCGGGGGCGTTTTTGTTTGTCTGGGGAAAGTTTGTTAGTTCTGAAGAACCCCTCACCCTAGCCCTCTCCCGGAGGGAGAGGGGACTGAATGGGGGATGCTCAGGGGATACGTCGACTTGAAAGAATTCTGCTGAATCCAAAATCGATTTGGTGGGGCTCAACCGAATCCATAATCGACTGGGTGTTTCAGGTCGATGTATGGCACCAGACACCTCGGTCGGCTCCCTCTCCCTCCGGGAGAGGGCTGGGGTGGGTAAAGACCGGGTACATCCTTTACGTTTGAGACCGGGGACATGGTTTACAGGTATCAATCATGGTCAGGAGGTGCTGACCATGCCCTGG
>NZ_JBIVMX010000160.1:0-1823 GCF_044753305.1 Pseudomonas sp. NPDC088429
TTCAACATAATGCCGTTGTCGCAGTCTATATAGGTGATCTTCGATTCGCACGAAGCGGTCGACATGAAACCCGGGTCGAAAGTGAAGCGGCCCGTGGCCGTCAGGCCCCGAACATCGATTACATCGGGACCAACGGTGCCGGTTAAAATGGGCAGCTCGACGGGGGCTGCGCCCTCGATGATCAACTGCGCTTTTTTGTCAGCCATGTGGCCTCCTATTTATGCTTGAACCATCAGACAGACCCCCCACGCAGGGCCCGCACCACTATAGTGAGATAAATTCGAATGTCAATTTGCCTAAAGTCTTGCTCCAGAAGGCTTTAAGCGCACTTTTTCCTCGAAATTGCCTGCCATTTACGCCTTTTATGCAACTTGTGCAATCAGCTATTGGGGGTAGGTGATTGCGTTGTCATTAGTAGCCTAACTGTCTATACTCGGCCACCGACCGCCAAGGGCTTTTGGGCTTGCTTTCATTGGGGGTCGCATCCCTGGGTGGTGGTTACCTGACCAGTGCACTCCCCAACAACTTTGCCCTGATTGTTAGGGGCTCTTCAGTGTGAAAAAAAAGCCGTGAAAAGCCAACGACCTGTAAACCTAGACCTAAGGACCATCAAACTCCCAGTCACTGCTTACACGTCCATTCTTCACCGAATCTCCGGTGTCATCCTCTTCGTGTGCCTTGCCATCATGCTTTACGCATTGGACAAGTCGCTGAGCTCCGAGGAAGGCTTCGGTCAGGTGAAAGCGTGTCTGACCAGTCCGCTAGCCAAGCTAGTGATTTGGGGCATCCTGTCCGCTCTGCTGTATCACTTGGTAGCCGGTGTGCGCCACTTGATCATGGACATGGGCATCGGTGAGACGCTGGAAGGCGGCAAGCTGGGCTCGAAAATCGTTATCGCCGTTTCCGTGGTGGTAATCGTTCTGGCAGGAGTTTGGATATGGTAACTAACGTCACGAACCTCTCGCGTTCGGGCCTCTATGACTGGATGGCGCAACGTGTGTCTGCGGTCGTTCTCGCGGCTTACTTCATCTTCCTGATCGGATACGTCGTGGCCCACCCTGGCCTCGAGTATGCCCAGTGGCATGAACTGTTCGCCCACAACGGGATGCGTATTTTCAGCCTCCTGGCCCTTGTTGCCCTTGGCGCTCACGCCTGGGTCGGCATGTGGACCATCGCGACTGACTACCTGACGCCAATGGCGTTCGGCAAGTCCGCGACGGCTATACGTTTCCTTTTCCAGGCAGTATGCGGCGTTGCGATGTTCGCTTACTTCGTCTGGGGTGTGCAGATTCTCTGGGGTATCTGAGTCATGGCTAACATTCCAACGATTTCTTTCGACGCCATCATTATTGGTGGTGGCGGTGCCGGCATGCGCGCTGCGCTGCAACTGGCACAGGGCGGTCACAAGACTGCCGTGATCACCAAGGTTTTCCCGACCCGTTCGCACACTGTTTCCGCTCAGGGCGGCATCACTTGCGCAATCGCGTCCGCTGACCCGAACGATGACTGGCGCTGGCACATGTACGATACCGTCAAGGGTTCCGACTACATCGGTGACCAGGACGCTATCGAATACATGTGTCAGGAAGGCCCGGCTGCTGTTTATGAGCTGGACCACATGGGCATGCCGTTCTCGCGTACCGAACAGGGCCGCATCTACCAGCGTCCGTTCGGCGGTCAGTCCAAGGATTACGGCAAGGGCGGGCAGGCTGCTCGTACGTGCGCCGCTTCCGACCGTACCGGTCACGCGCTGCTGCACACCCTTTATCAGGGCAACCTGAAAGCCGGTACCACGTTCCTGAACGAGTACTACGCTGTAGATC
>NZ_JBIVMX010000161.1:0-1804 GCF_044753305.1 Pseudomonas sp. NPDC088429
TAACAGTGAGCGTTACGACGGATTGCACAATCCCGCCGTTGCCATCACTGATCTCGACGACGAAGCTGTCGGTGCCGTTGTAGTCGGCAGTTGGGGTGTAGGTGTAGGCACCCGTGGCAGCATTGAGGGTGAGCGTACCGTTGGTGGGCGGAGTAGCGACCGAGTAGGCGAGGGCATCGCTGTCGGCATCAGTAGCGGCCACTTGACCACTGAACGCAACATCTTCAGGTGTGCTGACCGCATAGTTGCCGGTCGCCGGATCGAAAGTCTGACCAGGGACACCCGGATCAGTGGGCACGGGAGCGTCGTTGACCGCCGTGACGTTGACCGTCACCGTCGCCGTTTCCGTAATACCGCCCGAGCTTACGGTGTAGGCGAAGCTGGTCGCGCCGTTGAAGTTGGCAACCGGTGTAAAGCTGAGTGTGCCGTCGGCGTTCAGTGTTACCGAGCCGTTGGACACGGCCAGCGGCACTCCTACAGTAATGGCTGTGGCATTGATCGCCGTGATCGCATGGGCACCGTTCTCAAAGGTGTCGTTGCTGTTGACCGCGATAATGATCGGCGTGTCTTCGGTGGTAGCGACCGTGTCGGCGGCAATATCGGCGACCGGGGTGACGGTGAGCGTTACGACGGATTGCACGATCCCGCCGTTGCCATCGCTAATCTCAACGACAAAGCTGTCGGTGCCGTTGTAATCGGCAGTGGGTGTGTACGTGTAGGCGCCGGTAGCGGCGTTGAGTAACAACGTGCCGTGTGCCGGTTGTGTGTTAGCGGTGTAAGTCAGCGCGTCGCCGTCGGCATCGGTAGCGACCACTTGACCGCTGAATGAAATGTCCTCCAAGGTGTTGGCTGCGTAGTTCCCTGTCGTCAGATCGAAAGTCTGGCCGGGAACTATCGGATCAATCGGAACGGGTACGTCATTAACCGCCGTCACATTGACCGTCACCGTCGCCGTTTCCGTAACACCGCCCGAGCTTACGGTGTAGTTGAAGTTGGTTGCGCCATTGAAATTGCCTAATGGGGTAAAACTCAACGTGCCGTCAGCATTCAGTATTACTGAACCATTTGAAACAGGAACAGCCACCCCTATCGTCACACTGGCGCCGTTGATGGTGGTAATTGTATGTCCGCCGTTCTCAAACGTGTCATTGGAATCCACAGATATGGTGACAGGCATACCTTCGTCGGTAGTTACATTGTCTTCGGCGATGTCGGTTACTGCTGCGACCGTCATGGTTACCGTTGTTTGCACGGCTCCGCCTTTCCCATCGCTGATCTCCACGACAAAAATATCGGCGCCGTTGTAGTCAGCATTTGGCGTATAGGTGTACTCGCCAGTGGCGGCGTTGAGCGTAACCACGCCGTGAGCCGGCTGGGTGTTCAAGGTGTAGGACAACGCGTCGCCATCGGCATCGATCGCCACCACTTGACCGCTGAAAAGTACATCTTCCTGCGTCTGGGCCGCATAGTTACCTGATGTCGGATCCAAAGACTGACCTGGAATAGGTGGAATCGGCTCAGACGGGACTGGAGCATCGTTAACAGGTGTGACATTGACCGTTACAGTCGCAGTTTCTGTTACACCGCCTGAGTTCACGGTGTAATTGAAGATGGTGGCGCCGTTAAAGTTGGCCGCTGGGGTAAAGCTCAGCGTGCCGTCCGCATTGAGCGTTACCGAACCGTTGGACACGGCCAGCGGCACCCCTACAGTAATGGCTGTGGCATTGATCGCCGTGATCGCATGACCACCGTTCTCAAAGGTGTCATTGCTGTTGACTGCAATTATTACCGGTGTGTCCTCGTT
>NZ_JBIVMX010000162.1:0-1759 GCF_044753305.1 Pseudomonas sp. NPDC088429
AGTAGATGAAGTTGCGCTGGTTGTCGCCTGTTTGTGCTTGGTGCTTTGCCTGGATGTCCGATTCGGTCATCACGTTCAGGGTCCAGCCAGTCAACTGGCTAGCCAGACGCACGTTCTGACCACCGCGACCGATGGCCTGAGCCAGATTGTCTGCGCCAACGGCGATGTCCATTGCGTGGGCATCTTCGTCAACGATAATTGCCGCAACCTCAGCCGGGGACATGGCGTTGATCACGAACTGAGCCGGGTTGTCGTCCCAAAGAACGATATCAACACGCTCACCGCCCAACTCACCCGACACTGCCTGGACGCGCGAACCGCGCATACCGATGCAAGCACCTTGTGGGTCAATGCGTTTGTCCTTGGAGCGGACGGCGATCTTGGCGCGCGAACCCGGATCACGGGACGCTGCCATCACTTCGATCAGGCCTTCAGCAATTTCCGGCACTTCGATGCGGAACAACTCGATCAGCATTTCCGGCGCGGTACGCGACAGGATCAGCTGCGGGCCGCGGTTCTCTGTGCGGATTTCCTTGAGCAGCGCACGCAGACGCACGCCGACACGGAAGGTTTCGCGAGAAATGATGTCTTCGCGGGCCAGCAACGCTTCAGCGTTGTTACCCAGATCGACGATCACGTTGTCGCGGGTGACTTTCTTCACGGTGCCGGAGATGATTTCTCCCAGGCGCTCGCGATAAGCGTCGACCACTTGAGCGCGCTCGGCTTCACGCACTTTCTGCACGATGACTTGCTTGGCAGTCTGTGCAGCAATGCGGCCGAACTCGATGGATTCGATCTTTTCTTCGACGACGTCGCCAACGTTGGCACCCGGATGCGTTTCGGCAACCTTGCTCGGCCAGGTTTCGATGGCCGGATCGTCGAGATCATTCTCTTCGACGACCGTCCAGCGACGGAAAGTTTCGTATGCCCCGGTGTGGCGGTTAATTTCCACACGCAGGTCAACTTCGTCTTCAAAACGCTTTTTGGTAGCAGTGGCCAAAGCCAGCTCCAGCGCTTCAAAAATTACGCTTGCCGGTACGCCCTTTTCATTGGATACCGACTCAACAACCAGCAGTACTTCTTTGCTCATCGTACGCCTCGCCTTTCGCAAGCCATTGGATCCGCGGGATCCGCGTCTCAGTCAAAACTGGGAATAATGTTGGCCTTGTCGATCATATCGATCGGCAACAGGAATTCATGGTCGTCTACCTGCACCACGACATCCTGTTCTTCTACACCGCGCAGAAGGCCCTGAAAGTTGCGTCGACCTTCAAAAGGCGAGCGCAGCTTGATCTTCACTTGTTCACCGACAAACTGGGCGAACTGCTCAATAGTGAACAGTGGACGCTCCATGCCAGGCGAGGAAACTTCAAGGGTGTATTCAACGGTGATTGGATCTTCAACATCCAGCACACCACTGATCTGACGGCTGACAATGGCGCAATCGTCCACCAGCACGCCACCCTCTTTATCGATATAAACGCGCAACATCGAGTGACGACCCTGAGCCGAAAACTCGATACCCCAGCATTCATAGCCCAGGGCCACGACCACCGGGGCCAGCAAGGCCTGCAACTCTTCTAGCTTGCTCGACACCTGAACCCCCTAGTGCATGATATGTGCATGCTTTGCAAAATAAAAAAATGGGCGAAACGCCCATCCTTGAAACGCCGTCGAACAGCGGCGTTGAAAGTGTCCAGCTAACAAAAAGCCCCTGAAAAGGGGCTCCTTAAACTGGTTGCGGGGGCCGGATTTGAAC
>NZ_JBIVMX010000163.1:0-1730 GCF_044753305.1 Pseudomonas sp. NPDC088429
GTCGTCGAATGCCCTGCGTTTTTTGGTCATGAATAACTCCTCGATAGATGTATTTTCCACCTATCGGGGTGTCCGGGGAAATTAGACCACTACAGCCCAAGGATCGGCTCCCTCTCCTGGAGGGAGAGGGACTGACCGGGTTGGATGGTCGAGATCCGCCGACTTGAGTTATCGAGTCGAACTCAAGTTTTGAAAAGCCCAACGATCGGCTCCCTCTCCTGGAGTAAGAGGGACTGACCGGGTTGGATGGTCGAGATCCGCCGACTTGAGTTATCGAGTCGAACTCAAGTTTCGAAAAGCCCAAGGATCGGCTCCCTCTCCTGGAGGGAGAGGGGCTGACCGGGTTGGATGGGCGAGATCCGCCGACCTGAGTTATCGAGTCGAACTCAAGTTTCGAAAAGCCCAAGGATCGGCTCCCTCTCCTGGAGTGAGAGGGACTGACCGGGTTGGATGGGCGAGATCCGCCGACTTGAGTTATCGAGTCGAACTCAAGTTTCGAAAAGCCCAAGGATCGGCTCCCTCTCCTGGAGTGAGAGGGGACTGACCGGGTTGGATGGTCGAGCTCCGCCGACTTGAGTTATCGAGTCGAACTCAAGTTTCGAAAAGCCCAAGGATCGGCTCCCTCTCCTTGGGGAGAGGGCTGGGGTGAGGGGTGAATTCACCGCGGTGTTTGAGAGGTTGGGTTACTTCTTGGCGACAATCACCGCACGCATCGGTGCCGGCAGGCCTTCGATGGTTTTGCTGTGGTCTTCCGGATCAAGGAAGTCGCTCAGCGACTGATACTTCATCCATTCGGTACCGCGCTGCTCTTCAACAGTCGTGGTGCTCACATCCACACAACGAATGTCGGTAAACCCCGCACGACGCAACCACAACTCCAACGCCGGCACCGACGGCAGGAACCAGACGTTACGCATCTGTGCATAACGGTCTTCCGGCACCAGCACCTGATGCTTGTCGCCTTCAACCACCAACGTTTCCAGCACCAGTTCGCCGCCCTTGACCAGGCAATCCTTCAGCGCCAGCAAGTGCTCGATGGGCGAGCGACGGTGATAAAACACGCCCATGGAAAACACCGTGTCGAAGCCTTCCAGATTCGCCGGCAGGTCTTCGAACGGGAAGGGCAGGTGCCAGGCATTCGGCTCGGACAGATAACGCTGCACCGCCTGGAACTGGCAGAAGAACAACCAGTTCGGATCAACGCCAATCACGCTGTTCGCGCCGGCGCCGAGCATGCGCCACATGTAGTAGCCGTTGCCGCAGCCGACATCGAGGATGCGTTTGCCTTTCAGATCCAGATGCGGGGCGACACGCGACCACTTCCAGTCCGAGCGCCATTCGGTGTCGACGTGCACGCCGAACAGATCGAACGGCCCTTTGCGCCACGGCGACAGTCCCATCAACGCAGTACGCATCTGCGCGCGGGTTTCATCGTCGCAATCGGTGTCGAGTTTCAGGCCGTTGAGCAGATCGATTTCGCTTGGCTGGATCTTCGGCAAGGCGTCCAGCGCACTTTGCCAGCGCTCCAGGTCGCCGTGGCCTTTCTCCATTTTCTTGTCGAGTTGAGCTTGCAGGGTGTTGGCCCATTCGGCCAGCGGCGTGCCTGCCAGACGGCGGGCGAGGGGGGACAGATCAATCATGGCAAGGCAATCAACGAGGCAAAGTTAAGACACTGGAACCACGGCACGACTTTCGAGAACCCGGCCGCCAACAGGCGCTCGCGGTGATCT
>NZ_JBIVMX010000164.1:0-1710 GCF_044753305.1 Pseudomonas sp. NPDC088429
GGGTGGTGTGGGCAAGACCACCACCTGCATCAACCTCGCAGCATCCCTGGTCGCGACCAAGCGCCGGGTGCTGTTGATCGATCTCGATCCACAGGGCAACGCCACCATGGGTAGCGGTGTGGATAAACACGGCCTGGAAAACTCGGTTTATGACCTGCTGATCGGCGAATGCGATCTGGCGCAGGCCATGCACTATTCCGAGCACGGCGGTTATCAACTGCTGCCGGCCAACCGCGATTTGACCGCGGCAGAAGTGGTGCTGCTGGAAATGCAGATGAAGGAAAGCCGTCTGCGCAGCGCGTTGGCGCCGATCCGTGAAAACTACGATTACATTTTGATCGACTGCCCGCCGTCGCTGTCGATGCTGACTCTGAACGCATTGGTCGCTGCTGACGGGGTGATTATCCCCATGCAGTGCGAGTATTTTGCGCTCGAAGGTCTCAGCGACCTTGTGGATAACATCAAGCGCATCGCCGAACTGCTCAATCCGAACCTGAAAGTCGAAGGCCTGCTGCGGACGATGTACGACCCGCGCCTGAGCCTGATGAACGATGTTTCGGCGCAGCTCAAGGAACACTTTGGCGAGCAGCTGTACGACACGGTGATCCCGCGCAACATCCGTCTGGCCGAAGCGCCAAGCTACGGCATGCCGGCGCTGGCTTACGACAAGCAATCGCGCGGCGCCCTGGCTTATCTGGCCCTGGCTGGCGAGATGGTTCGCCGTCAGCGCAAAAATTCACGCATCGCCGCCGCTCAGGCAACTTAAGGAATCCCCATGGCCGTCAAGAAACGAGGTCTCGGACGTGGACTGGATGCACTGCTGAGTGGTCCGACTGTCAGCGCGCTGGAAGAACAAGCCGCGCAAGCTGACACCCGTGAGCTGCAGCACCTGCCGCTGGATCTGCTCCAGCGCGGCAAATACCAGCCGCGTCGGGACATGGATCCGCAAGCGCTGGAAGAACTGGCGCTGTCGATCAAGGCACAAGGCGTGATGCAGCCAATCGTGGTGCGCCCGATTGGCGGTGGCCGTTTTGAAATCATCGCCGGTGAACGTCGCTGGCGCGCGAGCCAGCAAGCCGGGCAGGAAACCATTCCGGCGATGGTGCGCGACGTCCCCGATGAAACCGCGATCGCCATTGCGCTGATCGAGAACATCCAGCGCGAAGACCTCAATCCAATCGAAGAAGCGGTGGCCTTGCAGCGTTTGCAGCAGGAATTCCAGCTGACTCAACAGCAGGTTGCCGAGGCTGTGGGTAAATCCCGCGTCACTGTGGCTAACCTGTTGCGGCTTATTGCGCTGCCGGAAGTCATCAAGACCATGCTGTCCCACGGCGACCTGGAAATGGGTCATGCCCGTGCTTTGCTCGGTTTGCCCGAGAATCAGCAGGTTGAAGGGGCGCGACATGTTGTCGCACGCGGCCTGACCGTGCGCCAAACTGAAGCACTGGTTCGCCAGTGGTTGAGTGGCAAACCGGAGCCTGTGGAAGCCAGCAAACCCGACCCGGATATCGCCCGCCTCGAACAGCGTCTGGCCGAGCGCCTAGGCTCTGCGGTGCAGATTCGCCACGGGAAGAAGGGAAAGGGTCAGTTGGTGATCGGTTATAACTCGCTCGATGAGCTTCAAGGTGTGCTCGCACACATCCGCTGAAACATTTCCTCATGTAGCGCGCAGTCGGAAATCACTACCTGACAGTTGAATAGGGGCAGAAC
>NZ_JBIVMX010000165.1:0-1632 GCF_044753305.1 Pseudomonas sp. NPDC088429
ATGCTTGACCTTGGATTTGATCGCCTGACGCAGTTCACGCTCCATGTTCTTGCGAACTTCAGTGCGGAAACCGTCGATGCCGCTTTCCTTGATGCCGAATTGAGCGAAGAACTCTTCGTTCAGCTCAGGCAGCTTAGGCTCGGACACAGTGTTGACGGTCACGGTGAACTCGGCGGTTTTGCCAGCCAGGTCCAGGTTCTGATAGTCCTCTGGGAAGGTCAGGTTCAGAACGCGCTCTTCGCCAGCCTTAGCACCTACCAGACCTTCTTCGAAGCCCGGGATCATGCGGCCGGAACCCAGTACCAGCTGAGTGCCTTTGGCGGAACCGCCAGCGAATACTTCGCCGTCGACCTTGCCAACGAAATCGATGTTCAGCTGGTCTTCGTTCTGGGCAGCGCGATCGGCCACTTCAAAACGGGTGTTCTGCTTGCGCAGGATGTCGAGCATTTTGTCCAGGTCAGCGTCAGCCACGTCAGCGCTCAGGCGCTCAACGGTGATGCCGTCGAAGCCGGCAACGGTGAACTCCGGGAACACTTCGAACACTGCAACGTATTCCAGATCCTTGCCCGCTTCGAGCGACTTAGGCTCGATCGACGGCGAACCGGCCGGGTTCAGCTTCTGCTCAACCACAGCTTCGTAGAAGGAGGACTGGATCACGTCGCCGACAGCTTCCTGACGAGCATCAGCACCGAAACGGCGCTTGATTTCGCTCATTGGCACTTTGCCTGGACGGAAGCCAGCAATCTTGGCCTTTTGGGCAGTCTGCTGCAGACGCTTGTTGACCTGGCTCTCAATGCGCTCAGCCGGCACGGTGACGCTCATGCGGCGCTCAAGAGCAGTAGTATTTTCAACAGAAACTTGCATGGATATTCCTCGTTGCACAGACGTTAGCCGGCCGTTTCCGACCCCAGAATCAAGGGCATGCATTCTAGTGGGTCAAACTCAAGAAGTCACCCTACTGAAAACGGGTAAAAAAACAGCAGGCAATTTATCGGTGCGAATACACGAATGCATCGCGCACCACAGGCGAATACAACCAATCACGCCAAGGCTCTGCGGCAACCTCTTCTATATATAGAAGGGATGCCGATCATTCCCTGACGGCCGACCCTGCAAGCAAGACCGGCGGGCAGCGCGGCATCATCCAGAAACATCAATACGACGAAACGCCCTGCCCTGCGACCCGAAAACCGCGGTCGCCGATTTCTCAAACCGCTAAAACAAAAAAGGCGCCAGACTGTTAAATCTGGCGCCTTTCGAAATATGGGGTGGACGATGGGGATCGAACCCACGACAACGGGAGTCACAATCCCGTGCTCTACCAACTGAGCTACGCCCACCATATTGCGTAACAAAAAAGCCGTTTAACTTCTTTGTTGAACCTCATCAAGCCAACGGCATGAATGAAGCTTGTTTGGTGCGGATGAAGAGACTCGAACTCTTACGCCTCGCGGCGCTGGAACCTAAATCCAGTGTGTCTACCAATTCCACCACATCCGCGGATGAAGCTTTTAAAGCAAAGGCGCCAGACTGTTACATCTGGCGCCTTTCGAAATATGGGGTGGACGATGGGGATCGAACCCACGACAACGGGAGTCACAATCCCGTGCTCTACCAACTGAGCTACGCCCA
>NZ_JBIVMX010000166.1:0-1597 GCF_044753305.1 Pseudomonas sp. NPDC088429
CTGTCGCCAGCCAACGGTGAGCCAATGGTCGTTCCGTCGCAGGTCGTTGTATTGGGTCTGTACTACATGACTCGTGAAGCGATCAACGCCAAGGGCGAAGGTCGTGTATTCGCGGATCTGCAGGAAGTTGACCGTGTGTTCCGTGCCGGCGAAGCCGCACTGCACGCCAAAGTTAAAGTCCGTATTAACGAAACCGTTAATGATCGTGACGGTGGCAGCGTCAAGAACACCCGTATCGTCGACACTACTGTTGGCCGTGCGCTGTTGTTCCAGGTTGTTCCGCCAGGTCTGTCGTACGACGTCGTCAACCTGCCAATGAAGAAAAAGGCGATCTCCAAGCTGATCAACCAGTGCTACCGCGTGGTTGGTTTGAAAGAGACCGTGATCTTCGCTGACCAGTTGATGTACACCGGTTTCGCTTACTCGACCATCTCCGGCGTTTCCATCGGTGTTAACGACTTCGTTATCCCGGACGAGAAAGCCCGCATCATCGGTGCAGCTACCGACGAAGTGAAAGAGATCGAGAGCCAGTACGCCTCCGGCCTGGTAACTCAGGGCGAGAAGTACAACAAAGTGATCGACCTTTGGTCGAAAGCGAACGACGAAGTTTCCAAGGCAATGATGGCCAACCTCTCGAAAGAGAAGGTTATCGACCGTCACGGCGTTGAAGTCGATCAAGAGTCTTTCAACTCGATGTACATGATGGCTGACTCGGGTGCGCGGGGTTCCGCAGCACAGATTCGTCAGCTGGCCGGTATGCGTGGTCTGATGGCCAAGCCGGACGGTTCCATCATTGAAACGCCGATTACTGCGAACTTCCGTGAAGGTTTGAGCGTACTTCAGTACTTCATCTCCACTCACGGTGCTCGTAAAGGTCTGGCGGATACCGCGTTGAAAACTGCGAACTCCGGTTACCTGACTCGTCGTCTGGTAGACGTGGCGCAGGATCTGGTTGTAACCGAGATCGATTGCGGCACCGAACACGGTCTGCTGATGACTCCGCACATTGAAGGCGGTGACGTTGTAGAGCCGTTGGGTGAGCGCGTATTGGGTCGTGTTATTGCCCGTGACGTATTCAAGCCTGGTACCGAAGAAGTCATCGTTCCTGCCGGCACGCTGGTAGACGAGAAGTGGGTCGAGTTTATCGAACTCAACAGCATCGACGAAGTGATCGTTCGCTCGCCGATCAGCTGCGAAACCCGCTACGGCATCTGCGCCAAGTGCTACGGCCGCGATCTGGCCCGTGGTCACCAGGTGAACATCGGTGAAGCGGTCGGCGTTATCGCTGCCCAGTCCATCGGTGAGCCGGGTACCCAGCTGACCATGCGTACGTTCCACATCGGTGGTGCGGCAAGCCGGACCTCTGCAGCTGACAGCGTTCAGGTGAAGAATGGCGGTACCGTCCGTCTGCACAACCTGAAACACGTTGAGCGAGTAGATGGTTGCCTGGTAGCTGTGTCCCGTTCCGGTGAGTTGGCAATCGCTGACGAATTCGGTCGCGAACGCGAGCGTTACAAGCTGCCGTACGGTGCTGTGATTTCGGTTAAAGAAGGTGACAAGGTCGACGCTGGCGCAATCGTGGCCACGTGGGATCCGC
>NZ_JBIVMX010000167.1:0-1594 GCF_044753305.1 Pseudomonas sp. NPDC088429
TGGCGGATGGTTACTACCGGGTCGCCGGTAAACCGATGGCCGCTGTCACCTCCATCGGCGCCGGCGCCACCAACACCATCATCGGCCTCGCCACCGCGTTCACCGACTCCACCAGCCTGATGCTGATCACCGGCGGGCCGCCCACTCACATGCGCGGTCATGGTTTGCTGCAAGAGCTGGAACGCTATACCGACAACGACTTCCCTAAGATCGCCGAAGCCGTGACCAAGCGACACTGGGTCGCCACCCGCGTCGAAGAACTGCCGTTCATGATGCACCGCGCCTGGAGCGCGATGGTCACCGGCCGACCTGGCCCAGTGCATATCGAAATCCCGATGGACGTGCAAGCCGAAGCCGCGGACGTGATCTTGCACGCCCTGGAAGAACGCACGCCCATCGGTAAATCGTTCCCGGATCCAGCGGCCACCGCTCAGGCGGTGGAAGAGCTCAAGGCCTGCCAACGGCCAGTATTGGTTATCGGCGGCGGCGTGATTACCGGCGAGGCGCATGCCGAGATCCTGGCCTTGGCCGAAGCCCTGAAAATTCCGGTGGTGACCACCTGGAACGGCAAGAGCGGCTTCCCCGAAGACCACGATCTGTTCGCCGGTAGCGTCGGTCAGACCGGCACCCTGTGCGGCAACAAGGTCGCGTCAACCGCTGATGTGATCATTGCCGTGGGTTGCCGCTTTACCGACTGGTCGTCGTCGAGCTACGCCAAGGGCGTGACCTTCGCCATTCCACCGTCAAAGCTGATCCACATCGACATCGACCCGCATGAAATTGGCAAGAACTACCCGGTGACCGTAGGCATCTGCGCCGACGCCAAGTACGCCCTGGCTGCCATCGTCGAAGGCCTTAAGGGCTTCAGCGTCGAGCGCGAAGAGTACATGAGCGACTTGGCTGGTTATAAGGACGAGTGGGAAACCAAACTGGCCGGGCGTCGCGACTCCGACCGCTTCCCATTCACTTCGCAACGCCCGCTCGGCGCACTGCGCAAGATCTTCCCGCGTGACACTATCGTCGTGGTCGGTTCGGGCAACACCCAGGGCGCGGTCAAGCAGACCTTCCCGGTCTACACCCCGCGCACGCACCTGACCTCCGGCGGTTTCTCGTCGATGGGCTGGGCGGTGCCGGCGGCCATCGGTGCCAAACTGGCGGCGCCGAATCAACCGGTGGTGTGCATTCTCGGCGACGGCGACTTCTTGATGACCTCGCAGGAAATCGCTATCTGCGTAACCAACAACATTCCTGTGATCTTCATGATCCAGAACAACGCCGGCTACATGTCGATTCGCGGTGGCCAGCGCAAGCAGACCAGCCGCCACATCGGCACCGAGTTCAACCACCCGGATGGCACGCCTTACAGCCCGGATTTTAAAGCGGTGGGCGAAGCGTTCGGCCTAAAATCCTACCGGGTGGAGCGTCCGGAAGACCTGGAGCCGACCTTGCAGGAAGCGCTGGACTTGAACGTGCCGGTACTGATCGAAATCCCGACCGACCGCGATGCCGCAGGCCCTTGGGTGCCGGGCTGGTGGGACTTCCCGATTCCGGAATACATCACGGATGAGCGTCAGGAGGAGTATCGAGTGTTCCG
>NZ_JBIVMX010000168.1:0-1579 GCF_044753305.1 Pseudomonas sp. NPDC088429
ACGTGCCAGCCGCGACACTTCGAACGGGTACTGAGTGATGTAGTTCGGCTGTTCCAGCTTGTGCTCGACCAGTTCTTCGTAATTCATCACCTGCAGCTTGCCCAGACCTTCGAAGCCCAGCACCTTGGCGCCGGCCTTCTTGGCGATGGCGCGGGCCTTGTCGAGGTCGTTCAGATCATCGGCAGTCAGCTCAGGGTTGTACTTGAGGATCGAGTCGAACACCGACAGACGCACGAACGGCTCGCCGAAGATGAACACCTTGTCGCCGTACGGCACGTCGGTGCTGCCCAGAACCAACTGCGCCAGCTCACGGAACAGTTCTTCGGTCAGGTCCATGTTGTCTTCGTAATCGGCGTACGCCTGGTAGAACTCCAACATGGTGAATTCTGGGTTGTGACGCGTCGATACGCCTTCGTTACGGAAGTTGCGGTTGATCTCGAAAACCTTTTCAAAGCCACCAACCACCAGACGCTTCAGATACAGCTCAGGCGCGATACGCAGGAACATTTCCATGTCCAGCGCGTTATGGTGGGTTTCGAACGGTTTGGCCGCTGCGCCGCCCGGAATGGTCTGCAGCATCGGCGTTTCGACTTCGAGGAAGTCGCGCTTCATCAGGAAGCTGCGGATGTGCGCGATCACTTGCGAACGCACGCGGAACGTCTGGCGCACTTCTTCATTGACGATCAGGTCAACGTAACGCTGGCGGTAGCGTTGCTCAGTGTCGGTCAGGCCGTGGTGCTTGTCCGGCAGCGGGCGCAGCGACTTGGTCAGCAGACGCACGCTGGTCATTTCAACGTACAGGTCGCCCTTGCCGGAACGCGCCAGAGTGCCTTCGGCGGCAATGATGTCGCCCATGTCCCAGGTTTTCACCGCGGCCAGGGTGTCTTCCGACAGGGTTTTACGGTTGACGTAGACCTGAATGCGACCGGTCATGTCCTGAATCACCATGAACGAGCCACGGTTGAGCATGATGCGACCGGCAACCTTGACCGGGATTGCAGCCTCTGCCAGCTCTTCCTTGGTCTTGTCCGCGTATTTCTTCTGCAGATCTTCGCAGTAGTTTTCGCGGCGGAAGTCGTTCGGGAAGGCGTTGCCCTTGGCGCGCTCGGCAGCCAGCTTTTCCTTGCGCAGGGCGATCAGGGAGTTTTCTTCCTGTTGCAGGGCTTGCGGGTCGAGTTGTTGGTCGCTCATGTCTTTAGATATTCCATCAGGTTCATTGCCTCCGGGCCTTGCGGCCCGGGGATCGCCAGCAGGCTGGCTCCTACAGGGATCGAGGTGAATCAGTCGCCCTGTATTGCGTCTTTTACAGCCCTGATTTCAGGCTGGCATACAGGTATTCGTCGATATCGCCGTCGAGTACCTTGTCGCAGTCGCTGCGTTCGATGTTGGTGCGCAGATCCTTGATCCGCGACGCATCGAGCACGTACGAGCGAATCTGGTGACCCCAGCCGATATCGGACTTGGTGTCTTCCAGCGCTTGCGATGCGGCGTTGCGTTTCTGCATTTCCTGCTCGTACAACTTGGCCCGCAGCATTTTCATGGCGGTGTCCTTGTTGGCGTGCTGGGAACGTTCGTTCTG
>NZ_JBIVMX010000169.1:0-1424 GCF_044753305.1 Pseudomonas sp. NPDC088429
GGTCGCCGCAACAGCCCTGCAGCCTCGCTCAGCGCGATGTTCCGTTAAGGGCCCTGCCCTTCTCGAAATGTCTCGTTGACGAAAAGCGCCCCGCCCCGGCATTCCTGCCGGGGCGGGGCTTTTTTGCCCATACCGTGTTTGGCGCTGGTCGCAAACGTCAACCCGGTCATGGCTATTTTGGAGATACACAATGAACGATTTTACTCTGAATGCTGAACTGCGTTCCGACCTGGGGAAAGGTGCGAGCCGCCGCCTGCGTCGTCTCGCCGCTCTGGTTCCAGCTGTTGTTTACGGTGGCGAAAAAGCCCCTGAATCCATCAGCATGCTGGCCAAAGAAGTTGCCAAACTGCTCGAAAACGATGCTGCCTACAGCCACGTTATCGAACTGAACGTTGGCGGCAAAAAGCAGAACGTCATCATCAAGGCTCTGCAACGTCACCCGTCCAAGGGTCACGTTCTGCACGCTGACTTCGTACGCGTCGTAGCTGGCCAGAAACTGACCGCTATCGTGCCTGTGCACTTTGTTGGTGAAGAAGCTCCGACCAAGAAAGGCGGCGAGATCTCGCACGTCCTGAACGAAATCGAAGTTTCCTGCCTGCCGAAAGATCTGCCTGAGTTCATCGAAGTCGACCTGTCGGCTCTGGAAATCGGCGCAATCGTTCACCTGTCCGACCTCAAAGCCCCTAAAGGCGTTGAGTTCGTTGCACTGGCTCACGGCGACGACAAAGCTGTTGCAAACGTACACGCTCCACGCGTTGCTCCAGAAGCTGAAGAAGGCGCAGCAGAGTAATTCACTCTGTCATGCCTGAGTGAGCAAGTAACATCGCGGACTGGAACGTAGCGAGAAAGCGGGCGAGAACGCGGAGTTTACATCCATGGTAAATGAGCATTTTTCGTCCACTTTCGCCGCCTTCCCTGATCGCGGCGATGTTACCCACCACTCAAAGGAAGGGCCCCTATCGTGACTGCCATCAAACTGATCGTTGGCCTGGGAAATCCAGGCGCCGAATACGACCAGACCCGGCATAACGCAGGGGCCCTTTTTGTTGAGCGCATCGCCCACGCACAGAATGTGAATCTTGTGGCCGATCGCAAATATTTCGGCCTGACCGGGCGCTATTCGCATCAGGGTCAGGATGTTCGTCTGCTGATTCCCACCACCTACATGAACCGCAGCGGCCAGGCCGTGGCGGCACTCGCCGGTTTCTTCCGCATCAAGCCTGAAGAAATTTTGGTGGCGCATGACGAACTCGACTTGCCTCCGGGCGTTGCCAAGCTCAAGCAGGGCGGCGGCCATGGCGGTCACAACGGGTTGCGCGACATCATTGCGCAACTGGGCAATCAGAATACGTTCTACCGCCTGCGGCTTGGCATTGGCCACCCGGGCGTCGCCAGTATGGTTTCAAATTTCGTCCTGGGTCGTG
>NZ_JBIVMX010000170.1:0-1376 GCF_044753305.1 Pseudomonas sp. NPDC088429
TCCAAGGTCAAGAATCAGATAATGGACGGTCTACTGGCCACCAACCCGATCGAAGTGCCTAAGGCTCTGCTGGCCAACGAAGTTGACCGTCTGCGCGTGCAGGCTGTTCAGCAGTTCGGCGGCAACATCAAGCCTGATCAACTGCCGGCCGAGCTGTTCGAAGAGCAAGCCAAGCGCCGCGTTGTGCTGGGTCTGATCGTTGCTGAAGTGGTCAAGCAATTCGACCTGAAGCCTGACGAAGCTCGCGTTCGCGAAATGATTCAGGAAATGGCTTCCGCTTACCAGGAGCCTGAGCAGGTTGTGTCGTGGTACTACAAGAACGAGCAGCAACTGAACGAAGTGCGTTCGGTTGTGCTGGAAGAACAAGTTGTGGATACTGTTCTGCAGAAAGCTAGTGTGACCGACAAGTCGGTCTCTTACGAAGAAGCAGTCAAGCCGGTAGAAGCTCCACAAGCCGACTGATTGTTTTTGCGTTAAGAAATACACACATAAGCCAGCTTTCGAGCTGGCTTATGCGTATTCAAGACATAACTATTTGGGAGTGACTGCAGAGCATGTTCCGTAATTCGTATATTCAGCAGAACTCTGATATCCAGGCCGCAGGCGGCCTGGTCCCGATGGTTGTCGAGCAGTCCGCTCGTGGCGAACGCGCCTACGACATCTATTCGCGCCTTCTCAAGGAGCGAGTGATCTTTCTGGTTGGGCCGGTAGAGGACTACATGGCCAACCTGATCTGTGCGCAACTGCTGTTCCTTGAAGCGGAAAACCCGGACAAGGACATCCATCTCTATATCAACTCCCCGGGCGGTTCGGTAACGGCTGGCATGTCGATCTACGACACCATGCAGTTCATCAAACCCAATGTGTCGACCACCTGCATCGGTCAGGCCTGCAGCATGGGCGCGTTCTTGTTGACCGCCGGTGCACCTGGCAAGCGTTTCTGCCTGCCGAACTCGCGTGTGATGATTCACCAGCCACTGGGCGGTTTCCAGGGCCAGGCATCGGATATCGAAATCCATGCCAAGGAAATCCTCTTCATCCGCGAGCGCCTGAACACGCTGATGGCCAAGCACAGTGGGCGTACCCTTGAAGAAATCGAGCGTGATACCAACCGCGATAACTTCATGAGTGCAGAAGCTGCGAAGGAATACGGCTTGATCGATGAAGTGATCAACCAGCGCCCAGCTTAAAATAAGCAACTCAAAATAGGCTTGGTCGGCGAGTCTGTTCGCCAGCGGGCTTGAAAAAGCCCGCAATAGCCTTCATCTTGTGTTGCAAGCCTATCGGATTTGGATCGAACGAATGACTGACACCCGCAACGGCGAGGACAACGGCAAGCAGCTCTATTGCTACTTCTGTGGCAAAAGACAGCATGA
>NZ_JBIVMX010000171.1:0-1359 GCF_044753305.1 Pseudomonas sp. NPDC088429
ACAGCTTCATGATCAAGCACGCTTCGGAAATCCCGGAAGTCATGAAGAAGGCCTTCTAGGTGGCGCAATCCGGTCGTCCGGGCCCGGTCGTGGTCGATATCCCGAAAGACATGACCAACCCGGCCGAGAAATTCGAATACATCTTCCCGAAGAAAGCCAAGCTGCGTTCCTACAGCCCGGCCGTTCGCGGTCACTCCGGACAAATCCGCAAGGCAGCCGAAATGCTCCTCGCGGCCAAGCGCCCAGTGCTTTATTCCGGTGGCGGCGTGATCCTCGGCAACGGTTCCGCACCGCTGACCGAACTGGCGAAAATGCTCAACCTGCCAGTGACCAACACACTGATGGGCCTGGGTGGTTTCCCGGGGACTGATCGTCAGTTCATCGGCATGCTCGGCATGCACGGCAGCTACACCGCCAACCTGGCGATGCACCATGCTGACGTGATCCTCGCGGTCGGCGCGCGTTTCGACGATCGCGTGATCAACGGCCCGGCGAAGTTCTGCCCGAACGCCAAGATCATCCATATCGACATCGACCCGGCTTCGATTTCCAAGACCATCAAGGCCGACGTGCCTATTGTTGGTCCGGTTGAGAGCGTCCTGACCGAAATGGTCGCGATCCTCAAGGAAATCGGCGAGACCCCGAACAAGGAGTCCGTGGCCAGTTGGTGGAAGCAGGTTGATGAATGGCGCGGTGATCGCGGCCTGTTCCCTTACGAAAAGGGCGACGGCAGCCTGATCAAGCCACAAACCGTGATCGAAACCCTCTGCGAAGTGACCAAGGGCGATGCCTTTATCACTTCCGACGTGGGCCAGCACCAGATGTTCGCTGCGCAGTACTACACGTTCAACAAGCCGAATCGCTGGATCAACTCCGGTGGTCTGGGCACCATGGGCTTCGGTTTCCCGGCGGCCATGGGCATCAAGTTGAGCTTCCCGGATGACGACGTTGCCTGCGTGACCGGCGAAGGCAGCATCCAGATGAACATCCAGGAACTGTCGACCTGCCTGCAATACGGCTTGCCAGTGAAAATCGTCATCCTGAACAACGGTGTTCTGGGGATGGTTCGTCAGTGGCAGGACATGAGCTACGGCAGCCGTCACTCGCACTCCTACATGGAATCGCTGCCTGACTTCGTCAAGCTGGCTGAAGCCTACGGCCACGTCGGCGTACGCATCACCGAATCGAAAGATTTGAAGTCGAAGATGGCAGAAGCGTTCGCCATGAAGGATCGCCTGGTGATCATCGATGTTTCGGTCGACACCAGCGAGCACGTCTATCCGATGCAGATCAAAGACGGCTCCATGCGCGATATGTGGCTGAGCAAGACGGAGCGTACTTAATCATGCGGCACATTAT
>NZ_JBIVMX010000172.1:0-689 GCF_044753305.1 Pseudomonas sp. NPDC088429
GCCAGGATTGGTGTATTTCATTGAATAGTATTTACCCGAAGCACCGGTGAAGACTTCAGCCACGAAGAACGGCTGCGACAAGAAGCGCTGGATCTTACGAGCACGGTTTACCAACTGCTTGTCGGCTTCCGACAGCTCGTCCATACCCAGGATCGCGATGATGTCCTTCAGCTCTTTGTAACGTTGCAGAACGTACTGAACGCCGCGAGCGGTGTCGTAGTGGTCCTGGCCGATTACGTTCGGATCCAGCTGGCGCGAAGTCGAATCCAGTGGATCTACCGCTGGGTAGATACCCAGGGAAGCGATGTCACGGGACAGAACGACGGTGGCGTCCAAGTGGGCGAAGGTGGTCGCTGGCGACGGGTCGGTCAAGTCATCCGCAGGTACGTATACCGCTTGGATCGAAGTGATCGAACCTTCCTTGGTCGAAGTGATACGTTCTTGCAGAACGCCCATCTCTTCAGCCAGGGTCGGCTGGTAACCTACTGCCGAAGGCATACGGCCCAGCAGTGCGGATACTTCAGTACCGGCCAGGGTGTAACGATAGATGTTGTCGACGAACAGCAGAACGTCGTTACCTTCGTCACGGAACTTCTCGGCCATGGTCAGGCCGGTCAGTGCTACGCGCAGACGGTTACCCGGCGGCTCGTTCATCTGACCGTAAACCAGTGCCACTTTGTCCAGAACGT
>NZ_JBIVMX010000172.1:699-1331 GCF_044753305.1 Pseudomonas sp. NPDC088429
GGGAGTCCTTCAACTCGTGGTAGAAGTCGTGACCCTCACGAGTACGCTCACCCACACCGGCGAACACGGAATAACCGCTGTGCTCGATGGCGATGTTACGGATCAGTTCCATCATGTTTACGGTTTTGCCTACACCGGCACCACCGAACAGACCGACTTTACCGCCTTTGGCAAACGGGCAAACCAGGTCGATAACCTTGATGCCGGTTTCCAGCAGGTCGTTGCCGCCTGCCTGTTCAGCGAACGAAGGCGCTGGACGGTGAATGCCCCAACGCTCTTCGGTGTCGATCGGGCCAGCTTCGTCGATCGGGTTACCGAGGACGTCCATGATCCGGCCCAGGGTCGCTTTACCGACCGGTACGGAGATGGCTGCGCCAGAATCGGTAACTTCCAGACCGCGCTTCAAGCCCTCGGTGGAACCCATCGCAATGGTACGAACCACGCCGTCGCCCAGCTGCTGCTGAACTTCCAGAGTGGTGCCGGCATCGCTTTTGACTTTCAAAGCGTTGTAGATGCTCGGTACGCTGTCGCGTGGAAATTCCACGTCGATAACGGCGCCGATGATTTGAACGATACGTCCGCTACTCATAGCTGGATCCTCTGAATATTTGAACCGTTAAACCGCGGCAGCG
>NZ_JBIVMX010000173.1:0-1327 GCF_044753305.1 Pseudomonas sp. NPDC088429
ACTGTGGTTGAAGCCTACCGCAAACATATCGAAGAGCGTGCAGCCCTGGGTATCGTTCCCCAGCCGCTTAACGCCGAACAAACAGCAGGCCTGGTCGAGCTGCTGAAAAACCCTCCGGCTGGCGAAGAAGAATTCCTCGTTGACCTGATCACCAATCGCATTCCACCAGGCGTGGACGAAGCGGCCTATGTAAAAGCCGGCTTCCTGTCTGCACTGGCCAAGGGCGAAGTTTCCTCCCCTCTGCTGGACAAAAAACGCGCTGTAGAACTGCTCGGCACCATGCAGGGCGGCTACAACATCGTGACCCTGGTTGAACTGCTGGACGACGCCGAACTGGCGCCAGTCGCTGCCGCGCAACTCAAGCACACCCTGCTGATGTTCGATGCGTTCCACGACGTCGCGGAAAAAGCCAAGAACGGTAACGTTCACGCTAAAGCCGTGCTGCAATCCTGGGCTGACGGCGAGTGGTTCAAAAACCGCCCGACTCTGGCCGACAAGATCAGCCTGCGCGTGTTCAAGGTTACCGGCGAAACCAACACCGACGACCTCTCCCCTGCTCCAGATGCCTGGTCGCGTCCAGACATCCCGCTGCACGCCCTGGCCATGCTGAAAATGGCCCGCGACGGCATCGTTCCTGATCAGCAGGGCGCCATCGGCCCGATGAAGCAGATCGAAGAAATGCGCGGTCAAGGCTTCCCGATCGCCTACGTCGGTGACGTGGTCGGTACTGGTTCTTCGCGTAAATCCGCTACCAACTCGGTACTGTGGTTCTTCGGCGACGACGTTCCTTACGTGCCGAACAAGCGCGCTGGCGGTTTCTGCTTTGGTAGCAAAATCGCTCCGATCTTCTACAACACCATGGAAGATGCCGGCGCACTGCCAATCGAGTTCGACGTTTCCAACATGAACATGGGCGATGTGATCGACCTGTACCCGCATGCTGGCAAAGTCTGCAAACACGGCACCGACGAAGTCATCACCACCTTCGAAATGAAGACCCCGGTGCTGTTGGACGAAGTCCGTGCTGGCGGCCGTATTCCGCTGATCATCGGCCGTGGCCTGACCGAGAAGGCTCGCGCCGAACTGGGTCTGCCTGCGTTCGACCTGTTCAAGAAGCCTGACGCACCGATCGAAAGCACTAAGGGTTACACCCTGGCGCAGAAAATGGTCGGCAAGGCGTGCGGTCTGGCAGAAGGCAAAGGCATCCGTCCTGGCACCTACTGCGAACCGAAAATGACCACCGTGGGTTCTCAGGACACCACCGGTCCAATGACCCGTGACGAACTGAAAGACCTGGCGTGCCTGGGCTTCTCGGCTGATCTGGTGA
>NZ_JBIVMX010000174.1:0-1257 GCF_044753305.1 Pseudomonas sp. NPDC088429
TTGCAGTGGTCAACTAATTCCGGACACCTCGATAGGTGGTTTTGACGCCATCGCCCGCTCATAGACGGTCGGTGGCAGATATCCCAGTTTCGAGTGAAGCCGTTCGTTGTTGTAATACCCAACGATGTACTCGGTGATGTCGCGGATCGCTTCGGTATGATTGGCGTAGTCACGTCGCCATACCCGCTCCATTTTCAAGCTCAGGAAGAAGCGTTCCATCACCGCATTGTCCCAGCAATTACCTTTACGGCTCATGCTCTGCTGCATGTCGTTTCTTGCCAGTAACTCTCTGTAAGTTGCACTCGCGTATTGGCTGCCACGATCCGAGTGGGCAATCAGGCCTGGCGGCGGTTGGCGCTGTGCGATGGCCAGTTGCATCGCAGTGCACACCAGCTCTGCCGGCATGTTCGGAGCCATCGACCAACCCACGATCTTGCGTGAAAACAAGTCCAACACCACGGCCAGATACAGCCAGCCACTGCGGGTGCGGATGTAGGTGATGTCTGCCACCCAAGCCTTGTTCGGCGCCGCCGGATCAAATTTTCGGCTCAGTACATTTTCGGCAATCGGCAGATCATGATTGCTATCGGTCGTGTGCACAAACTTGCGCTTCCAAGCCGAACGTAGCCCATTGGCACGCATCAAACGGCGGATTTTATACAGTCCAACAGACAGGCCTTTGCCGCGCAAAGCGTCGCGCAAGGGCCGGCTGCCGTAGCAGCCACCACTCTCGGCAAAAGACGCCTTGAGTTGCACAACGACAGGACAACTCTGCCGGACGGGCGCATCAGCACGCTTTTGCGACTCATAGAAGCCCGAGCGACTGATGCTCAGTAACCGACAGACATGTGTCACTGAGTAGGCCTTCTGTTGCAGCTGCCGAACCAGTCGATACCTTACTTCAGCTCGCGGGCAAAGAAGGCCGTAGCCTTTTTTAAGATGTCGTTATCCATCTTGAGCTGGCGATTTTCCTGTTCCAATTGCCGGATGCGCTGTTGCTCTGCCGTCAATGGCTTGCCGATTCCGGCCTGCCCCAGTTGCTCTGCCTCGTACTGTTGAACCCAGCGTCGAACGGCTGTCTCACCAATGTTCAGATCTTGGCAAACCTGCGTAACGGTTAGCCCCTGATCCTTGATCATCTTCACGACTTGCAGCTTGAAGCTGTCGTCGAATGCCCTGCGTTTTTTGGTCATGAATAACTCCTCGATAGATGTATTTTCCACCTATCGGGGTGTCCGGGGAAATTAGACCACTACA
>NZ_JBIVMX010000175.1:0-1250 GCF_044753305.1 Pseudomonas sp. NPDC088429
GGCGCCACCATCTTCAATTACACCGTGAACTCAGGCGGTGTAACAGAAACTGCGACTGTAACGGTCAATGTCACACCTGTTAACGATGCTCCAGTTCCGTCTGAGCCGATCACGCCAGTACCGGGTCAATCTTTGGATCCTGTTACCGGTAACTACACAGCTACGACACCCGAAGACGTCACCTTCAACGGTCAACTAGCGGCGACCGATGCCGATGGTGATTTGCTGACCTATACCGTGAATACGCAGCCGTCTCACGGCACATTGACGTTCAATGGCACCACTGGTGCATATAGCTACGCCCCAACGGCTGATTACAACGGCACCGACTATTTTGTAGTCGAGATCAGCGACGGCAAGGGAGGAACTGTGCTATCGAGCGTAATGCTCGTCATCACGCCAGTAACGGACGTGGTCAACGATTCCGTCCAAACACTTGAAGATACTGCGATTACCATCAACGTTCTATCGGGATCGAATGGCGCGAGTGCGGACAACTTTGAAAGTAGCGACGCTCTTATTACAGCCGTTACCCAAGGAGCGCATGGCAGTGTCGGTTTCCAAACCGACGGTACGGTTATCTATACGCCTGATCCTCAGTATAACGGCCCGGATAATTTCACTTATACCGTGACCTCAGGAGGCGTGACCGAAACGGCCACTGTTTCTATAAACGTTAACTCATCGAATGACGTACCAACACCGATTGATCCGAATGTGCCCGGCCAAACATTTGATCCTGCGACGGGCGACTACGCAATCGAAACGCAAGAAGACACGGCCATTAACGGCCGTGTTGCGGCCGTTGATCCAGACGGTGACGTCATGACGTTTACTGTAATCACTCAACCTGTTAACGGCACTCTCCTTTTCAATCCAGATGGCAGTTTTACTTATACGCCGACTGCCGATTACAACGGCACCGACAGCTTTATCGTCGAGATCAGTGACGGCTTGGACGGCACTGTACAATCGACCGTGTCGTTAACCGTCACCCCGGTGGCCGACATTGCCGCCGATACGATTACTACTAACGAAGACACATCGATCATCATTGCAGTGGACGACAACGACACCTTTGAAGACGGCGCCCATGTAATCACCGCGATAAATGGCGCAGTGGTCACTGTTGGGGTGCCCTTGGCGGTATCCAATGGTTCGGTTACGCTCAATGTCGACGGCACGCTGACTTTCACGCCAACGACCAACTTTAATGGCGCTACCAACTTCAACTACACCGTAAGTTCGGG
>NZ_JBIVMX010000176.1:0-1242 GCF_044753305.1 Pseudomonas sp. NPDC088429
CAGCGGTTTAGCCAAGCACGTATGGCAGTTCAAAGAAGTCGTGGCCCTAAGGGACACCGGCGACGTTGTTTACCAGTACCGCGTATACCGCGAAGATCGACGCAAACAAAATGCAGTCGGTCATCAGGTAGAGCCAGAAACCGTATACGGTCATCTCGCCCGAATCGTGGTGATGGTCATCGTGCCCATGTTCACCATGGGCGTGTCCAGCATTGGTCACTAAATTCGACATGGTTTAAGCCTGTTCCAACGAGGTTTCAACACGGGTGGCATTGGCCGGGATTTTCCCTGCCGCGACCAGACGCTTGTGCTGCTCGGCTTCGATACGTTCGATCGTTTCAACCGGAACCATATAGCCCTGGTCGTCACGTGCAGCGTGGATCACGAAGTAGACAACAGTGCCTACCAGGCTCGCGATGGCCAGCCACCAGATGTGCCAGATCATGGCAAAACCGAAGACGGTCAACAGTGCGCCCATCACCACGCCAGTGGCGGTGTTGTTCGGCATGTGGATCGGCTCGTACTTGGCCGGTTGCTGGTACGCAGTACCGTTTTCCTTGGCTTCAGTGAACGGGTCGATGCAGTCAGCTTTTGGCAGCACAGCGAAGTTGTAGAACGGCGGAGGCGACGAGGTCGACCATTCCAGAGTGTGTGCATTCCACGGGTCACCGTGATCGCAAATGTTCTCTGGCTTGTTGCGGTCACGCACACTGACGTACAGCTGAATCAGTTGGCAGGCGATACCGACAGCGATCATCACCGCACCGAACATGGCAACGTACAGGTACGGTACCCACTCAGGGTTAGTGGTGGCGTTCAGACGACGGGTCATGCCCATGAAGCCCAGTGCATAGAGCGGCATGAACGCGACGAAGAAGCCGGAGATCCAGAACCAGAACGCTGCTTTACCCCAGCCTTCGTGCAGCTTGAAGCCGAACGCTTTCGGGAAGTAGAACGCGAAACCTGCGATGTAACCGAATACCGCACCGCCGATGATCACGTTATGGAAGTGCGCGATCACGAACAGGCTGTTGTGCAGAACGAAATCAGCACCCGGGATGGCCAGCAGTACGCCGGTCATGCCGCCGATGGCGAAGGTCACCATGAAGCCCAGGGTCCACAGCACCTGGCTGGTGAAACGCAGACGGCCCTGGTAGATGGTGAACAGCCAGTTAAATAGCTTCACACCATTCTCGATGGAAATCATCATCGTAGCAAGACCGAAGAAGGCGTTGACACTGG
>NZ_JBIVMX010000177.1:0-1231 GCF_044753305.1 Pseudomonas sp. NPDC088429
TGTCTGCCCCGTCGACTTCGAGCGCTTTGCCGTCTACGTGGATAGTGGCCATGGTTCAAAGGTCTTCGTTGGCCCGGTGTCAGCGGGCGTGGCTAATGGAATCTTGTTATCCGTGCGAATCAAACCAGCCTCGAAAGGCGTCATCGCAGGAGGCGAAGGGCTCAGGCCCTTCACCTTATTAAGCGTTTACGCGCCGATTACGATCGGCCTTGCCAGAGGCGGGACGGCGGCGCTGACAGGCGCGATACCGGCTTCGAACTCTGGACGGAAGTATTTGATGGCACTGCCCAACGGTTCCACGGCACCCGGTGCGTGAGCACAGAAGGTCTTGCCCGGGCCGAGGAAGTTGACCAGACCCAGCAAGGTCTCGATGTCGCCTGGCTGACCGCGGCCTTCTTCGATGGCCATCAAGAGCTTGACGCTCCATGGCAAACCATCACGGCACGGGGTGCAGAAACCGCACGACTCGCGAGCGAAGAACTGCTCCATGTTGCGCAGCAAGGAGACCATGTTGACGCTGTCATCCACCGCCATCGCCAGGCCGGTACCCATACGGGTGCCCACTTTGGCGATGCCGCCGGCGTACATTTGTGCGTCGAGGTGCTCAGGCAGAAGGAAACCGGTACCGGCGCCACCTGGCTGCCAGGCTTTGAGCTTGAAGCCGTCGCGCATGCCGCCGGCGTAGTCTTCGAACAACTCGCGACCGGTGACGCCGAATGGCAGTTCCCACAGGCCCGGGTTTTTGACTTTGCCGGAGAAGCCCATGAGCTTGGTGCCCATGTCTTCGCTGCCTTCGCGCGCCAACGATTTGTACCAGTCAACGCCGTCGGCAATGATCGCCGGCACGTTGCACAGGGTCTCGACGTTGTTCACGCAAGTCGGCTTGCCCCACACGCCGACGGCGGCAGGGAAGGGCGGCTTGGAGCGCGGGTTGGCGCGACGGCCTTCGAGGGAGTTGATCAGTGCGGTTTCTTCACCGCAGATGTAACGCCCGGCGCCGGTGTGGACGAACAGCTCGAAATCGAAGCCGCTACCGAGAATGTTCTTGCCCAGCAGGCCCGCAGCCTTGGCTTCTTCCACGGCACGATTCAAGTGCTTGGCGGCGGTGGTGTATTCGCCACGCAGGAAGATGTAGCCACGGTAGGTTTTCAGCGCGCGAGCACTGATCAGCATGCCTTCTATAAGCTGATGGGGCAGTTGCTCCATCTGCATGCGGTCTTTCAAGGTGTTG
>NZ_JBIVMX010000178.1:0-1208 GCF_044753305.1 Pseudomonas sp. NPDC088429
GGTTCGGTTACGCTCAATGTCGACGGCACGCTGACTTTCACGCCAACGACCAACTTTAATGGCGCTACCAACTTCAACTACACCGTAAGTTCGGGCGGCGTTACGGAAACCGCAACTGTGACAGTCAATGTCACACCTGTTAACGATCTACCCGTGCCCTCGGAGCCGATTCCACCGATGCCGGGGCAATCCTTCGATCCGGCTACCGGCAACTACTCAGCGACGACACCGGAAGATGTGGCTTTCAGCGGACAAGTAGCGGCGACCGATGCGGATGGCAATGCGCTGACTTACACCGTAAACACACAGCCAATCCACGGCGTGGTAACGCTCAACGCTACCACCGGCGCGTACACTTACACGCCAACCGCCGACTACAACGGTGCCGACAGTTTTGTCGTCGAGATCAGCGACGGCAACGGCGGGATCGTGCAATCCACCGTGACATTCGCCGTCACTGCGGTGGTAGACATTGCCTCCGATACGGTAACCACCAACGAAGACACACCGATCATTATTGCAATCAACAGCAACGACACCTTTGAAAACGGCGACCATGTGGTTTCTGCAATCAATGGTACCTCAGTATCCGTCGGGATACCGTTGGCGGTGTCCAATGGTTCGGTAACTCTCAATGCTGACGGCACGCTGAGCTTTACCCCTGCGACCAACTTCAACGGCGCAACCATTTTCAATTACACCGTAAACTCCGGCGGCGTAATTGAAACTGCGACGGTCAGGATTAACGTTACGCCCGTAAACGATGTTCCGGTGCCTTCGGAGCCGATTCCGCCAACCCCTGGTCAATCTTTCGACCCTGCTACCGGCAACTACTCAGCCACCACACCAGAGGATGTGGCTTTCAGCGGACAAGTAGCGGCGACCGATGCGGACGGCAATGCGCTGACCTACACCGTGAATACACAACCGAGTCACGGCGCGGTAATACTCAATGCTGCCACCGGCGCATATACCTACACACCAATAGCTGACTACAACGGCACCGACAGTTTTGTTGTCGAGATCAGCGACGGCAACGGGGGGACGGTGCAATCCACCGTGACATTCGCCGTCACCGCGGTGGTCGATATAGCCTCCGATGCGGTCGTCACCAACGAGGACACACCGGTAATAATTGCAGTCAACAGCAATGACACCTTTGAGAACGGTGGTCATGCGATCACGGCGATCAATGCCACAGCCATTAC
>NZ_JBIVMX010000179.1:0-1179 GCF_044753305.1 Pseudomonas sp. NPDC088429
CACGTTGGTGCTGGGAGGCTGCCACATGACCTTGCTCAATCCAACGGGCCAGGTCGGCCTGGAACAGCGCAACCTGATCATCACCGCGACCCTGCTGATGCTGTTGGTCGTTGTGCCGGTTATCGTCATGACCTTCCTGTTCGCCTGGAAATACCGCGCGTCGAACAAGAACGCTGTCTACACCCCGAAATGGTCGCACTCGACCAAAATCGAAGTGGCGGTGTGGACCATCCCGGTTCTGATCATCATTGCCCTGGGTTACATCACTTACATCTCGACTCACGAGCTGGATCCGTATCGTCCGATCGAATCCGACGTCAAGCCTGTGACCATCGAAGTGGTCGCGTTGGACTGGAAGTGGCTGTTCATCTACCCGGAACAAGGCATCGCCACGGTCAACAAAATCGTGTTCCCGGCGCACACGCCAATCAACTTCAAGATCACCTCTGACGCTGTGATGAACTCGTTCTTCATCCCGGGTCTGGGCGGCCAGATCTACGCGATGGCGGGCATGCAGACCAAGCTGCACCTGATCGCTGACCGTAACGCTGAAATGGACGGTATCTCCGCCAACTACAGCGGCGCGGGTTTCACCGGCATGAAGTTCAAAGCTATTTCCACCACTCAGGAAGATTTCGACGCCTGGGTAAGTGAAGTCAAGAAGTCACCTAAACAGCTTGATCAAGCTGAATACGCAGCCCTTGCCAAGCCAAGCCAGAACAACCCAGTCGAGCTCTACTCCTCGGTCACGCCGAACCAGTTCCAGATCATCGTCGACAAGTACGAAGGTATGAAGCCGGGCAAGCCGCTGAAGCACGAGAAGAAAGAGAAAGAAGTGGCGGCCACGGAAATTGACTCGAGTTCGCATTCAGCTGCCGGGGCAGAGGAGTAAACGATGTTTGGTAAATTAAGTTGGGAAGCAGTCCCATTCCACGAACCGATCGTGATGATTACCATCGCCATGATCGCGCTCGGTGGTCTGGCGCTGTTCGCTGCAATCACCTACTTCAAGAAGTGGACGTACCTGTGGACCGAGTGGTTGACCTCGGTAGACCACAAGAAAATCGGCGTGATGTACATCATCGTCGCCATGGTCATGCTGCTGCGCGGTTTTGCCGACGCCATCATGATGCGTACCCAGTTGGCCATTGACACCGAGGGTTCGCATGGATACCTGCC
>NZ_JBIVMX010000180.1:0-1098 GCF_044753305.1 Pseudomonas sp. NPDC088429
GAGCGAGTGATCGCCTGACGGATCCACCAGGTGGCATAAGTCGAGAACTTGTAACCACGACGGTATTCGAACTTGTCTACCGCTTTCATCAAGCCGATGTTGCCTTCCTGGATCAGATCGAGGAATTGCAGACCACGGTTGGTGTACTTCTTGGCGATCGAGATCACCAGACGCAAGTTGGCTTCAACCATCTCTTTCTTCGCGCGGCGGGCCTTGGCCTCACCGATCGACATGCGACGGTTGATGTCCTTGATTTCAGCGATGGTCAGACCGGTTTCGGTTTCCAGCGCGATCAGTTTCTGCTGGCAACGAATGATGTCCGGCTGTACGCGACCAATGGCTTCGGCGTACTTGCTCTTGCCTTTGGCCAGGGCGTCGGACCAGCTTTCGTCGACTTCGTTACCCGGGAACTGACGCAGGAAATCAGCGCGTGGCATACGTGCATCACGTACACACAGTTGCATGATTGCGCGCTCTTGCTGACGCAGACGATCAAGGGCACCGCGAACACGTTCAACCAAACCTTCGAATTGCTTCGGTACCAGTTTGATCGGCATGAACAGCTCGGCCAGCGCCAGCAATTCGGCAATCGTTGCCTTGTTGCTGCGACCGTGCTTTTTCAGGGCCTTGCGGGTGATTTCCATCTGGTCGGCGACCGCGCCAAAACGCTGGGCGGCGATAACCGGATCCGGACCGCTTTCGGCTTCTTCTTCGTCATCGGAAGATTCGGCTTCTTCGTCGTCGGTTTCGTCGTCGGCTTTCGCGACTTTCGCTTCGACAGGCGGCGGTACCTCGGCAGGCGGCGCAATGCCGTCGTCCGGGTCGATATAACCGCTCAGGACGTCGGACAGGCGGCCACCTTCGGTGGTCACACGAGTGTACTCGGAGAGAATATGGTCAACCGTGCCAGGGAAGTGCGCGATTGCGCTCATCACTTCACGGATGCCTTCTTCGATTCGTTTGGCGATTTCAATTTCGCCTTCACGAGTCAGAAGCTCGACCGTACCCATTTCACGCATGTACATGCGCACCGGGTCAGTGGTGCGACCGATATCGGTCTCCACCGCTGCCAACGCGGCGGCTGCTTCTTCCGCAGCG
>NZ_JBIVMX010000181.1:0-1027 GCF_044753305.1 Pseudomonas sp. NPDC088429
AACACGAAGTCCCTGACCGATTACCTGAAAGCCAACAACGTTGTGGCAATCGCCGGTATCGACACCCGCCGCCTGACCCGCATCCTGCGTGAAAAAGGCGCACAGAACGGCTGCATCATGGCCGGCGACAACATCTCCGAAGAAGCTGCAATCGCTGCTGCGCAAGGCTTCCCGGGCCTGAAGGGCATGGATCTGGCGAAAGTCGTCAGCACCAAGAAGCAATACGAATGGCGCTCGACTGTCTGGGATCTGAAGACCGACAGCCACGCGACCATCGAAGCCTCCGAGCTGCCTTACCACGTGGTTGCCTACGACTACGGCGTCAAGGTCAACATCCTGCGCATGCTGGTCGAACGCGGCTGCCGCGTCACCGTCGTACCTGCCCAGACCCCAGCGGCCGATGTGCTGGCACTGAAGCCGGACGGCGTATTCCTGTCCAACGGCCCGGGTGACCCGGAGCCATGCGACTACGCGATCAAGGCGATCAAGGAAGTCCTGGAAACCGAAATTCCGGTATTCGGCATCTGCCTCGGTCACCAACTGCTGGCTCTGGCCTCCGGCGCCAAGACCCTGAAAATGGGCCACGGCCACCACGGTGCCAATCACCCGGTGCAGGATCTGGACACTGGCGTTGTAATGATCACCAGCCAGAACCACGGTTTTGCGGTGGACGAAGAAACCCTGCCAGCCAACGTGCGTGCGATCCACAAATCGCTGTTCGACGGCACCCTGCAAGGCATCGAGCGCACCGACAAGAGCGCGTTCAGCTTCCAGGGTCACCCTGAAGCGAGCCCGGGCCCGAACGACGTCGCGCCACTGTTCGACCGCTTCATCAACGAGATGGCCAAGCGACGCTAAGCGTTCGCCTTGAGACTGTAGAGAGAAGCCCCTCGAGGGCGGCCCCGGCACCGGCGGCCCCCTCGGGACTTCAGAAATCGATCAAGACGGCTTGCCGACTGACCTGCGGATTTGAGTGACAAACCCATGCCAAAACGTACAGACATTAAAAGCATCCTGATTCTCGGCG
>NZ_JBIVMX010000182.1:0-1026 GCF_044753305.1 Pseudomonas sp. NPDC088429
CCTGACGTACGCGGAAAACTTCCTGCACATGATGTTCAACACCCCGTGCGAGATCAAACCGATCAGCCCGGTGCTCGCCAAGGCCATGGACCGGATTTTCATCCTCCATGCCGACCACGAGCAGAACGCATCGACTTCCACCGTACGTCTGGCAGGTTCTTCGGGTGCCAACCCGTTCGCCTGTATCGCCGCCGGTATCGCCGCACTGTGGGGCCCTGCTCACGGCGGTGCGAACGAAGCCGTTCTGACCATGCTGGATGAAATTGGCGATGTGTCGAACATCGACAAGTTCATCGCCAAGGCCAAGGACAAGAACGATCCGTTCAAGCTGATGGGCTTCGGTCACCGCGTTTACAAGAACCGCGACCCTCGCGCGACTGTGATGAAGCAGACCTGCGACGAAGTGTTGAAGGAACTGGGTATTAATAACGATCCGCAACTCGAACTGGCCATGCGCCTGGAAGAGATTGCGTTGACTGACCCGTACTTCATCGAGCGCTCGCTGTACCCGAACGTCGATTTCTACTCGGGGATTATCCTCAAGGCGATCGGCATTCCGACCAGCATGTTTACGGTGATTTTCGCGCTGGCACGTACTGTTGGCTGGATTTCGCACTGGAAAGAGATGCTTTCGAGCCCGTACAAGATTGGCCGTCCGCGCCAGTTGTACACTGGCTACGAGTCGCGTGATATTTCCAAGCTGGAAGATCGCAAATAAGACCTGTCTTGCGATAACGTCTTAAGTTGTACCGGGAACGGCTTCTATTTATATAGGGGCCGTTTTTGTTTGTTTGGTCTCAGCGGCCTGTGGGCCGACTGGATTTGAGGGTTGGGTGTATATCCGTTTTTGCGGGTGCTGCCGCTGGCGGTTTCGCTCTTACAGCGACTCACTTTTCCAGACGCCGAAAAGTAAGCAAAAGGCTTTGCCCCTGGCGTACGGCACTTCGCTGAGGCTCAGTGTTCCCTCGCTACGGTGTCCATCCGGGGGCATCGCCTACGGTTTGCTTCGCTGCACCTCCTCTCGAT
>NZ_JBIVMX010000183.1:0-1004 GCF_044753305.1 Pseudomonas sp. NPDC088429
GCGCCGATAAAGAATGCTTCGTTCTCTTCAGCGACGATAGAAACAAGCCTGCGCCTCTTGGTGAAACCCTTCGAGTGGAAAAACCTTACAGCGGGAGTGCGAAAAATGGCAATGGAAGTGAACCAATTTATTGTCGGTATCGATGTTGCGAAGGCCGAACTGGTCGTTCATTTCCAGGACAGCGGCACGCAGATGTCGCTTACCAATACCAAGCCTGAAATCAAGAAATGGCTGAGGCAGCAACCCGCCAATACTGCCTTGTGCGTTGAAGCCACCAATGTCTATCACTTGGACGTGGTGGAGATGGCTTATGCAAAAGGCTTCAAAGTCTATGTTGTTGATGGTTTTCAGCTTAGCAATTACCGAAAAAGTATCGGCGGTCGGGTTAAGACTGACTCGAGCGATGCCGCTTTACTCGCTCGTTATTTGGAGCGAGAAGGCCGGGAGCTGCGCGCTTGGACTCCGCCACCAGCAGTGTATGGCAAGCTTCAAAGCCTCCTGCGCCGCAGGGCTGCGCTGGTCACAATGCGTACGGCTCTAAACCAGAGCTGGAGCAATGAAAAGCTACTGAAAACTGCCTTCAAGAGTTTCACCAAGCAAATAGACAGGTTGGATCTGCTGGTTCAAAAGAAACTCAAGGAGTTGCTCAAAGAGGCAGGATTACTTGAGCAGGTAGCTCGCTGCCAAGCCATCGAAGGGATCGGTTTTTTGACAGCCACAGCCTTGGTGATGGCGTTTATCCGAGGTGAGTTCAAGAGCAGTGATGCTTACATCGCTTTCATTGGCATGGACTTGAGAATTTCTGACTCTGGGGAAAAAACCGGACGTCGTCGTTTGACCAAGCGAGGCTGCTCGGAAATTCGCAGGCTTTTGCACAACGCCTCCATGTCCGCCAGCCGCACAGCGGCCTGGAAGGAAACCTATGAGCATCATCGAAACAAGGGCAAAGCCACCACTGAAGCGCTGGTGATTTTGTCACGTAAACTCGCGCGTATTGCATACGC